>CAWIQV010000084.1:0-10664 GCA_963838275.1 uncultured Gammaproteobacteria bacterium
TGGGCGGCCCTGGAGGCCGCCCGGCGCGGAGTCCCCATCCAGTCTTTCCCGCTACCGAGGGGTGCGGATCCCATGGGATCGAATTCCGTCCAATCCGGCCGCGGTGCATTCGATCGGCGCGCGTTCCTGCGCGCCGGCGGCGCGATGGCGGGCGGCATGGTGCTCGCGCAGACCTGGGGCGCGGCACGCGCCGGGGAATCGCCCATGCAGTACTCCGCGACCGTCGAGACTTCCGCCGGCCGGCTCCGCGGCTCCATGGTCGATGGCGTCAATGCGTTCAAGGGCATCCGCTATGGTGCGTCGACGGCGGGTGCAGCGCGCTTCCTGCCGCCGGCGAAGCCGCCGCCGTGGACCGGGGTGCAGGACGCGCTCGAACTCGGCGAGCGTGCGCCGCAGGGCGGACAGGACATCATGTTCGTCACCTTCCCGTCGCTGGAGCGGAAGGAGCCGGAAGGCGAGGACTGCCTGCGGCTGAACGTGTGGACCCGCGGGCTCGGTCAGGGTAAGCGCCCGGTCATGGTCTGGCTGCACGGCGGAGCCTATGTGACCGGCTCGGGGGGCTTCGCCGCGTATGACGGCGCGAACCTCGCACGCCACGAGGACGTCGTGGTGGTCACGGTCAACCACCGGCTCAATGCGTTCGGCTTCCTGCACGTCGCGGCGATCGGTGGCGCGAAATATGCGCAGTCGGCCAATCTCGGCATGCAGGATATCGTGGCGGCGCTGCAGTGGGTGCGCGAGAACATCGCGCAGTTCGGCGGCGATGCCGGCAACGTGACGATCTTTGGACAGTCCGGCGGCGGCGGCAAGGTCAGCACGCTGCTGGCGATGCCTTCGGCCAGGGGGCTGTTCCACCGCGCGATCATCGAGAGCGGCTCGACGCTGCGCCAGAATACTGCCGAGGACGCGACCGTGCTGGCACGCATGTTCCTCGCCCGGCTGAACCTGAAGAGCATCGATGAGCTGCAGCAGCTGCCGATGGAGCGCATGCGCTCGGAGGTCGTCGCGGCGCTCGGCACCGGACCGCTGCTCGCGCCGCCGAGTTCGCAGCCGGCATTCACCGCGCTGTCGCTCGGTCCGGTGGTCGACGGGCAGGTGCTGCCCGCGCATCCGTTCGATCCGGTGGCGCCGGCCCTGTCGGCGGACGTACCGCTGCTGGTCGGCACCAACGAATCGGAGATCACGTTCTTCCCCGGCATCCCGTTCGATCCGATCGACGAGGCGATGCTGCGCTCGCAGGTGCAGGGGATGCTCCACACCGACGCCGCCGGCGCCGACGGGCTGATCGCCGCGATCCGCGAGCCGCGGCCCGGCGCGACGCCGCTCGACGTGTTGCAGATGCTGCAATCGGACCTGTTCATGCGCGTCGCGATGCATGCCCAGACCGAGCGCAAGATCGCGCAGGCGCGCGCCCCGGTCTACGTCTACTACTTCAACTGGCGCACCCCGGTGCTGGGTGGCCGCCTGAAGGCCTGTCATTGCCTCGAGATTCCGTTCGTGATGCGCAATCTCGCGGCCATGCGGCCGATGGTCGGCACGGGGGCCGAGCTTGCCGGGATGGCCGACCAGATCAGCGGGGCCTGGGCGGCCTTCGCGCGCAGCGGCAACCCCAATCATGCCGGCCTGCCGGCCTGGCCGGCGCACGACCTGAAACTGCGCCAGACCATGCTGCTCAATCCGCACCCCGCGGTCGTCAACGATCCGGACCGCGCCGAGCGCGTAAGCCTGGCGGCGCTGATGCAGCCTGGAGCCAGGCCTCCGGCCAAGCCCGCTGCCAAGCCGGCGTGACGGCCCGCAGGGCGGGCATGGCGAGCAGAGCTCGGCTGCCGCTATGATTGCGCCCTCGTTCGACAGGGGTAGCTGATGCGTCGCAGGTCCGGCTGGTACGCGCTCGTGCTGCTTGGGGCATGCGCATCGGCAGCGTGGCCGGCGCTAGCGCTCGAAGGCGGCGAGCTGGCCCCGATCGTCGTGACCGCGACGCGCCTGCCGCAATCCAGCCTCGACCTGCCGGTCTCGATCGATCGCATCGACCAGGCGCGCCTCGAGGATGGGCAACTGCAGGTGAACCTGTCCGAATCCCTCGACCAGGTACCGGGGCTGTCGGTCGAGAACCGCCAGAACTACGCCCAGGACCTGCAGCTCTCGGTGCGCGGGTTCGGTGCGCGCTCGAGCTTCGGGGTGCGCGGCGTGCGCCTGTATTCCGACGGCATTCCGGGCACGATGCCGGACGGCCAGGGACAGTTCTCGCAGTTCGACCTCGGGTCCGCCGGACACATCGAGGTCATGCGCGGGCCGTTCTCGGCGCTGTACGGCAATTCCTCGGGAGGCGTGATCGCCCTGTTTACCCAGGACGGGCCGCCGGGATCGCAGGTGGATGCGACCGTGCAGGCGGGAAGCCTGGATACGCGGCGCGTGGCGCTCAAGCTCGCCGGCAGCGATGCGCTGCTCAACTATGTCGTCGATGCGGCGCACTTCCAGACCGAAGGCTACCGCGATCACAGCGCCGCGGAGCGCGAGAACTTCAACGCCAGGCTGCGATTCGACCTCGGCGGCGACGGGCGGCCTGACCCTGGTCGCGAACGCGATCCAGACCCCCGAGATCCAGGATCCGCTCGGGCTCACGAGCGCGCAGCTGGCCGCGGATCCGGCGCAGGCGGGCACCAATGCGGTGCCTACAACACCCGCAAGTCGCTGAATCAGGAGCAGGGCGGCGCGGTGTACGAACGGCTCTCTGGCGCCAGGACTGGATCTGACGGAGACGCTCTATGCGGGGCATCGCGCGACGACGCAGTTCCAGGCGATCCTGGAGTCGGCGGAGGTCACACCGACCAGTCCGGGCGGCGTGATCGGCCTCGATCGCGCCTACTGGGGCGCGGACCGCACGTGAGCGGCCAGTGGACGCCGGCCGGCACGACGCTGCGGGTGACCGCCGGCATCAGCTACGATCGCCTGGAGCGAGGCGCGCCAGGGGTACCTGAACTTCATCGGCGCGAGCTCGGCGTCGAGGGCGCGCTGCGGCGCGATGAGCGCAACCGCGTCGTTCGACCTCGACGAGTACCTGCAGGCGCAGTGGGACCCGGACGCGCACTGGCGCGTGCTCGCGGGCCTGCGGCACAGCCTCGTCAACGTGAGCTCCCGACTACCTCGCCGCCGCCGGCGTGTATCCGGAGACCGGCGTGCGCTATTCGGCGATCGACCCGGTCGCCGGCGTGACCTTCCGCGTCCGCCCGCAGCTCACGCTCTACGCCTCCTACGGGCGGGGCTTCGAGACCCCGACGCTGAACGATCTGGCCTATCGCTCGGTCAACGGCACTCCCCGGGCCTGAATCTCGCGCTGCAGCCGGCGCGCAGCGATAACTACGAGGTCGGGCGTCAAGAGCGGCGGCACGCGCCTGCGCGCCGATTCGAGCGCTCTTCTACATCCAGACCCACGACGAGCTCGCGGTGCTGCAGAACAGCGGCGGCCGTTCGGTGTACCAGAACATCGGCGCAGACCCAGCGGCGCGGCGCGGAGCTCGGCGCGAGCGCGACGCTGGGCGCCGGCTTCGAGGCGCGGCTCAGCCTACACCTGGATCCGCGCCGATCGCGCGAAGCCGTACTCGACCTGTATCGCGCTGCCCTGCGTGCCGCAGATCGTCGCCACGGGCAGCCGCCTGCCGGCGGTTCCGGAGAACGACCTGTATTCTCGGCTCACGTGGCGCACGACGAAATGGGGCTTTTCGACCACGCTCGAGGCGATCGATCGCGCGCAGATCTATGCCAACGACCTGAACACGCAGGCGGCCAGCGGCTTCTGGGTCGCGAACCTCGAGGCGGGAGTGGAGCAGGAGCGCGGCGCATGGAGCTTCAGCGAGTTCGCGCGCATCGACAATCTCGCCGGACGCGCGCTACGTCGACTCGGTGATCGTCAACGAGAGCAACTCCCGCTACTTCGAGCCGGACCCCGGACAGACCTTCCTGCTGATGTTCCGCGCCAGCTACCGCTGAGATACCGCCCATGCGCAAGTTGCTATTGCCTTTCCTGTTCCTGCTCGGCTTGCCGTTGCCGGGCCAGGCCGACGGCTTCCGGGTCTACGCGACCAACGAGATCTCGGGAGACCTGTCGGTCATCGACGAGCCCGCGCACGCACCGCGGGCGCTGATCCGGCTCGGCACCCGGCCGCGCGGCGTGCGCGTCAGTCCGGACGGCCGGCTGGTGTACGTCGCGCTCAGCGGCTCGCCGATCGCGGGACCCGGCGTGGACGAGAGCAAGCTGCCGCCCGCCGACCGCAGTGCGGACGGCATCGGCGTCGTCGACGCCGTGCAGCTCAAGCTGTTGCGGGTAATTCGCGGCGTCACCGATCCGGAGCAGATCGTGCTCAGCCCCGATGGCAGGCTGCTCTATCTCGCGAGCCAGGATGCCAACGAAGTGCTGGCGCTGCGGCCGGCGAGCGGCGCGATCGCGTGGCGCTACCACCTGCCGTTCGAGCCCGAGGGCTTGGGCTTAAGTCCGGATGGCAGGGTGCTGCTCGTGACCGAGGAGAGCGCCAACTCGGTCACGGTGCTGGACGCACGCACCGCCCGGCCGATCGCGAAGATCGCGGTCGGCATGCGACCGCGCGGCGTCGCGTTTGCCCCCGATGGCGCGCGCGCCTACGTCACCGGCGAGGGCGATGCCAGCCTCGCGGTCCTCGACCTGCGCACGCACGCGCTGCTGCGTACGGTCAGGGTGCCCGGCGACGGCGCGCGGCCGATGGGTATCGTGTCCACGCATGATGGCGCGCGACTGTACGTCGCGACCGGCCGCGGCGGCACGGTCGTGCCGGTCGATGCGCAGCGGCTCGAGGCACTCGCGCCGGTCCCGGTCGGGACGCGCCCCTGGGGCATCGCAGTGAGTCCGGATGACCGCTTCGTCTACAGTGCGAACGGGCAATCCAATGACGTCAGCGTGCTCGATACGCACACGCTGGCCGTCGCGGCGCGGATCGCGGTCGGCGAGCGGCCCTGGGGAGTCGCCGTCGGTCCGCTGCCGGTCGCGGGCCAGGCCGGTGCGTCGCGCCCGCCGTCCCAGCCGGTCCCCTAGGAGCCGCGGTCCGCATGTACGCCATCGTGCTGCTGCTGCACGGCCTGTGGCGCTGGGTCGTGCTCCTCGCCGGAGCCGCCACGCTCGCGAGCGTGGCCATCGGACTGTCGCGCGCGGTGCCCTGGCAGAGCGGAGCCGGCCGCTTTGCCCGGCTGTTCGGCATCGCGCTGGACATCCAGGTGCTGATGGGCGCCTCGCTCTATCTCGTATTCAGTCCGCTCACGAACGAGGTGCAGCGGGTGGGCGGCGACGTCGCTCCGGATTCGGATGTACATTTCTTCGGTGCCCGCCACGCGCTGCTGATGACCTGCGCGTTCCTGTGCGTGCACGTGAGCTCGGTGCTGATCCGGCGCACGCCGGGCGATGTCGCCAAGCACCACCGCGCACTGTGGCTCTACGGTCTGGTGCTGCTGCTGGTGCTGGCCGGAATTCCGTGGTGGCGGCCGTTGGCGCGGCTGTGAAGGGCGCGCCGCCGCGGTTGCTGGCGTAGCGGGGTTGGGCTATAACTGCCGGCCAGTTCGATGCGCTGGCGCGTCGAAGCCGCAGCTGGGGGAATCATGACTGCAAGGACGAGCGCGGTCGGCATGCTGATCGTGGGGGCAATGCTCTGCCTGTCCGGCCGCGAGGTGGGCGCGCAGGTGCCGGTCACGGCAGCTGCCGACCAGTCGGTGCTGCTCGAGAGCAGCAGTCCGCGGCTCGCGCGCAACAAGCAGCTGGTCTACGATTTCTGGCGCACCATGCTGCAGGCGCACCACGTCGAGCTCGACCGAGCAGTACATGGCTCCCGAGCTACATCCAGCACAATCCGAATTTCCCGACGGGCCGCGATGGCGTCCTCGCCGCGCTGTCGCAGCGTCCGAAACTGGATATCCAGCCCACGATCCAGCGCCCGCTGGTCGACATCGTCGCCGAGGGCGACCTGGTCGTGCTGGCGTTCCTCGATACGCGTTCGATCGATCCGGCCGACAAGTCCAGGACCTATACGACGACCGCGTTCGACATGTTCCGGATCGAGAATGGCAAGATCGCCGAGCATTGGGATACCCAGCCCTTGAACCGGCCGCATCCGCCCCAATAGCCGCTGGGCCGGCCGGTCGGGTCGCCGCGGCGGCCCGGGCCCGCGTTCATCGACCGCCGCGCGGCGCATGCCGCGCCGTTCCGCGCCATCCATTGTCCCCCATCCACCAGTGAGCACGCCGTGAGCAACAACGCAGCCGACTTGAGCAGGATCCAGGAGCAGGCGGGCCTTCGTGCACCGATCCGTCACCAGCTGTTTATCGGCGGCAAGTTCGTCGACGCCGCCAATGGCGAGACGCTGGCGAGCCTCAATCCGCACGACGGCTCCACGATCGCCGAGGTCGCGATGGCCGGCAGGGAGGATGTCGATCGCGCCGTAGCGGCGGCCCAGGCCGCGCTTCCCGCGTGGAGCCGCATGGCCGCCAGCGACCGCGGCCGCATCCTGCTGCGGCTCGCCGACAGGATCGAGGCCGAATCTCGAGGAACTGGCGCGCCTCGAGTCGCTCGATACCGGTCATCCGCTGCGCGATTCGCGGGTGCTGGACGTGCCGCGCACGGTGCTGTGCTTCCGCTATTTCGGCGGCATCGCCGACAAGCTCGAAGGATCGGTGGTCCCGGTCGAGACCGGGTTCCTGAATTACCTGCTGCGCGAGCCGCTCGGCGTGGTCGGCGCGGTCGTGCCGTGGAATTTCCCGCTGATGTTCACGAGCTGGAAGCTCGGGCCCGCGCTCGCCGCCGGGAACTGCGTGGTCATGAAGCCGGCCGAGATCACGCCGCTGACTTCACTGCGCATCGCGGAGCTGATGGCGGAGTCCGGCATGCCGGAAGGCGTCGTCAACATGGTTCCGGGTCTGGGCAGGATTGGCGGGCCAGTACATCGCCGAGCATCCGCAGATCGCCAAGATCTGTTTCACGGGCTCCACCGCGACCGGTCGGCGCATCGTGCAGGCCTCGGCCGGCAACCTGAAGAAGGTGCAGCTCGAGCTGGGCGGCAAGGGTGCGAACATCGTGTTCGACGACGCCAACATCGCGGCCGCCGTGAACGGGTCGGCGTGGGCGATCTTCCACAACCAGGGGCAGGCCTGCATCGCCGGTTCGCGGCTGATCCTGCATGAGCGCATCGCCGAGGAGTTTCTCGAGCGCTTCACCACCCTGGCGCGCAGCATTCGACTCGGCAATCCGCTCGATCCGACGACCGAGATGGGGCCGCTGACCAGCGCGCTGCATCGCGACCGCGTGCTCGGATACGTGGCCACCGCACGCGAGCAGGGGGGCGTGGTCCTGACCGGCGGCAAGGGGCCCGCGGACGCGGGGCTCGCCGAGGGCTTCTACATGGAGCCGACCGTGGTGCGTGCCAAGCAGCGACCGTGACCGGATCGCGCAGGAGGAGGTATTCGGTCCGTTCGTGACCGTACTGACCTTCGCGAACGACGACGAGGCGCTGCGCATCGCCAACGGCACCGAGTATGGACTCGGCGGCGGTCTGTGGACGCGCGACCTGTCACGCGCGCACCGCTTCGCGCGCGAGATGAAGAGCGGCATGGTCTGGATCAACTGCTACAAGCGCGTGCATCCGGGTTCCCCGTTCGGCGGGGTCGGGGTGTCCGGGTATGGGCGTGACATGGGATTCGAGGCCATGCGCGAGTACACGCAGGTGAAGTCGGTCTGGGTCAACGTCGACGCCCAGATACCGCCGTGGTATCCGCGCTGATGCGCGAGTTCGTCTACGCCGCGCAGGCCGCGCGCATCGTATTCGGTGCCGGTGCGCTTGGCCACCTGCCGCGGGAGATCGAGCTGCTGGGCGCGACGCGCGCGCTGGTGCTGTCGACTCCGGAGCAGGCCGCGTCCGCCGAGCGGGTCGCGCAGCAGCTCGGGTCACGTGCCGCAGGCGTATTCGCGCGCGCCGTGATGCACGTGCCCATCGAGACGGCGCGCGAGGCGCGCGAACTGGCCCGCGCGCTCGGGGCCGACTGTGCGGTCGCGATCGGCGGCGGTTCGACGACCGGGCTCGGCAAGGCGATCGCGCTCGATTCCGGACTGCCGATCCTCGCGGTCCCGACGACCTATGCCGGCTCGGAGGTCACCCCGATCTACGGGCTGACCGAGGGCGGACTGAAGCGTACCGGCCGCGACCCGCGCGTGCTGCCGCGGACCGTGATCTACGATCCCGAACTCACCTTGACGCTGCCGCTCGGGCTCACCGTCACGAGCGGCATGAATGCGATCGCACACGCCGCCGAAGGACTGTATGCCCGCGATGGCAATCCGATCATGGACCTGATCGCGGAGGAGGGCATGCGCGCGGTCGCGCAGGCGCTGCCGCGGTTGACCTCGAATTCCCAGGACCTGGAAGCGCGTTCGCTGGCGCTCTACGGCGCCTGGCTGTGCGGCACCGTGCTCGGCAATGTCGGCATGGCCCTGCACCACAAGCTCTGTCACACGCTCGGTGGCAGTTTCAACCTGCCGCACGCCGAAGTGCACACCGTGGTGCTGCCGCATGCGATCGCCTACAACGCGCCAGCCATCCCGGCCGCGCTGACACGCATGCGTCGTGCGCTGCAGACCACGGATCCGGCGGCAGCGCTGTACGATCTGGCGCGCGCCAATGGCGCACCTTACTCGCTGCGCTCGCTCGGCATGGCGGAAGCGGATCTGGACCGGGCCGCGGATATCGCAGTCGCCAATCCGTACTGGAACCCGCAGCCCATCGAGCGCGCGGGAATACGTGCGCTGTTGCAGCGCGCGTGGGAAGGAGAACGTCCGGCCTGAAGGCCGGACGTCGATCATCGGACTGCTGCGGGACCTTCCAGGGTCCGGCGGAGGGACGGCGAGCGCCTTCGCCGAAGGCTCGAGGCGCTCGCCTGCGGTCAGCGCTTACCAGCGACCGCCGCCACCACCACCACCACCGCCACCACCGCCGTTGCCGCGGTAGCCACCGCCACCGCCGCCACCGCCGCCGGTGCGGGGCTTGTCCTGCGCCTCATTGACGCGCAACGGACGGCCGCCCATGTCGTGGCCATTCAGGTTCTGAATGGCACGCGACGCATCGGCCTGGCTCATTTCCACGAAGCCGAAGCCGCGCGGACGCCCGGTTTCCCGATCCGTCGGCAGCGACACTTTCTCGACCGTGCCGTGCTGTCCGAACAGGGTCCGCAGATCCGTCTCGCTGGCCGTAAAGGGCAGGTTACCTACATAAATCTTCGCCATGACTCAACTCTCTCCAAATGATGCGAGCCGTCGCGGGTATTGAATGATTCCCGATACGACTCAATACGGCAGGAATACCGGATGAGGGAAGTGGGAGAGAGAATCTCGCCGCGCGCCGTCGAACCGTCAGTCCTGTCACCAGATCGCGGGCGGCTCGAACTTATGATGCACCCCAGATGGGGGGCGCAGGACAAAACAGGGACGTCGACGATCGGATTGCAGTGTAACACAACACCTCGATCGGCGCCTAATACCGCCCGGTGCAATGCCTCATTGCCGCATGACCGCATCGTTACCAGGCCGGAACCGACAATGTTACTCCGCGTCGCCACCATGCTCCGACGCGCCGCACTCGCGGCGCGCCTGGTTCATCGTGGGAGCCCTAGAGTTTCATGTCACATTCACGTCCGCACCGGCGTCCGGGGCGCCAGCCATCGCGCGTACCCCCGGTAATGGCCACCATCCTGCTGGTGCTGCTCGCGGTTCCCGCCGCCGGCATCGCCGCAGACCAGGACGCTGCGGCCGGGCCGCCGGATCGCGCGGAGTCGCTGCAGCAGCTGCGCGAGGAACTGCGCCAGGAGCAGCTGCGCATGCAGGTGCTGGAGCAGCGCCTGGCCGCCGATGAGGCCGCCGAGGCCCGTGCACAGTCGAACCCGGCGGCGAGCGCGGCGGCGAGCCCGGCTGCGGCCCCCGCAGCGGTCCGGGCGTCGACCCCGGCAGCCCCGGTCGCGCCCGCGCCGGACCCGAACGCCTTGCAGGGCAGCTTCGGTCCGAACGGCTTCACGCTGCAGAGTGCCGACGGCGCCAATGTGATCCACTTTCGCGGCAACGTGTCGCTGGATGGCAGATTCTTCAGTGATTCCTCGACGCCGATCAGCGCCGACACCTGGCTGGTGCGCCGCCTGCGTCCGACCCTCGAGGGTACCCTCGATCGCTTCATTGATTTCCGGATCATGCCGGACTTCGCGCAAGGCAAGACGATCCTGCAGGATGGCTGGGCCAACGTGCGCTTCGAGCCCTGGCTGGCGCTGGAATTCGGGAAATTCAAGGCGCCCGTCGGCCTCGAGCGCCTGCAGCTCGAGCAGTTCGCGCGCTTCATCGAGCCCGCGCTGACGGCTGATCTGCTGCCGTACCGCGATCTGGGCCTGAAGCTCGGCGGCACGGTGGGGCGGGGAATCCTGACCTACGACGTGGCGGTACTGGACGGCGCGGTGGATGAAGGCAGCACCGATGGCAACAGCGTGCCGGATACCAATTCGACCGGCCGATTCACCTGGGACGGCCGGCTGTTCGCGCGGCCGTGGCTGCAGACCGATCTGAAGGCGCTGCGGGGCCTGGGATTCGGGCTCGCGCAGACCTACGTGAAGGACAGCGGAGT
>CAWIQV010000085.1:0-28681 GCA_963838275.1 uncultured Gammaproteobacteria bacterium
CGACCTGCCACGACGGCCGGCGGCACACTCGCGAGCTGCGACTGCCGCGCCGCCAGGCCGCTGACCCAGCGGCTGGCGGCGGCAGCGTATGGCGACGGCGATGGTGCCTGCTCGGGGTTCATGAATCGCTGCCCGCTGCGGCGCGCGCATCGCCGAGCACGGCGGCTATCGCTGCACCCAGGCGCTGCTCGAGCTGCGCGTCGATCGTGGAATTCTCGCTGGTCACGCGGCAGCCGCCGCGCGCCAGGATCGGATCCTCGGCAATGCTCCAGACCCGATCGCCGCTGACTTCGCTGAGTCGCTCGCGTACCAGTCGCGCGTCCTCGGGATGCAGGTGCACGCGCACTTCGCGGGCGTTGACCGGCAGCAGCGCGACGGTCTCGCGGATGACCGCGACGATCTCGTCCGGGTTCGCCTTGAGTTCGCGCCGCACGATCTGGCGTGCGATGGCACCGGCCAGGGTGGCGAGCTGCAGCTGCACTTCCCGGTCCAGGTCCGCGATCGGGCGCGCCATGAACTGCAGGATGGCGTCCAGCTGCCGCACGCGCTCGGCGATCTGCTGCTGGGCCGCCTGTGCGGCCTCGCGGGCGGCTGCGAGGCCGGCCTCGCGACCCTCGGCCAGCCCCTGGTCGTAGGCTTCGCGCTCGATCGCCTCCAGATCCTCGCGCCGGCGGCTGCGCCCGACCACGGGACCATGGATCTGCGGCAGTTGCCAGACGGAAGCGCGCGCGCCCGCGCCACTCATGACTCGGCCACCCAGGTCTTGACCACCTGCGCCACGCGCTTCGGATCCTGCGCGACGAGATTGCGGGCATTCACGATCTGCTGTTCATAGGCGAGGTTCGCGGGCGCCGGAGCGGACTCCGGCGCGGCCTCGTTCGCGGACTGCTGCTCCTGTGCGGTGAGCTGGCGCACCGGGGCACCACCCCCGGCGGACATCGAGCCCAGGTTCTTGATCAGCGGCCGTAGCACACCGAGTGCGAGTGCGATCAGGACCAGTGCGCCGAGCACGAGGCGCGCCACGTCGCGCACCCAAGGCCGCTGCCAGATCGGCTCGACATCCGGTTCGAGGGTCACGCCTTGCTCGAGGAACGGCGCATTGACCACGTTGACGCTGTCGCCGCGGGCCTCGTCGAAACCGACGGCGTTCTTCACCAGCCGCGTGATCGAATCGATCTGCGCGCTGCTGAGCGGCTGCGTCGTGCTCTTGCCGTCGGCGCCGGGCGCGTGCACGTTGTCGACCAGCACCGCGACCGAGACCCGCTTGATGCGCCCCGCGGGCTGGCGCGAGTAGCTCAAGGTGCGGTCGATCTCGTAGTTGCGCGTGGCCTGCTTGGACGTGCTCTCGGGGACTGCGGCAGCAGCCGCGGCCGCGGCACTGGCCGCCGCTGCGGCAGCGGCGGTGCCGGGTGCGGCCGCACTGCCGTTCGCCGGCGGTGCGGGAGGTTTGGTATTGCCGGCGGGCACGGCGACGCCGCCCGCCGGGGGCTGGTTGCTCAGGGAGCCGGGTATGCCGCCGCCGGCCGCGCCGCTGCGGCTGGTCTCCTCGGAGGTCTGCTCGCTGCGTACCACCGCACCGTCGGGCTTGTACTGTTCGTGCGCCTCTTCGCTGTCACCGGACTCCAGGTCCACCGTGACCTGCGCGCGCACCCGGCCATCGCCGACCATCGGCGCGATCAGCTGTTCGATGCGGCTGATATAGGTGTCTTCGATGCGATGCGCGGCCTCGAACTGCTGCGCCGTCGCCGCTTCCTCCGCGGTCTTCGGCGCCGAGAGCAGCCGGCCTTCCTGGTCGACGACCGTGACCCGCTCGGATTCGAGTTCCGGAATGCTCGAGGCGACCATGTGCACGATCGCCGACACCTGCTCGGGCTCGAGCTGGTGGCCACGGCGCAGCTGCAGCAGCACCGACGCGCTGGGCGCCCGGCGATCGCGCACGAACGCGGACTGCTGCGGCAATGCCAGGTGCACCCGTGCGGCCTCGACCGCCTGCAGCGAGGCGATGGTGCGGGCGAGCTCGTTCTCGAGCGCATACTGGTAGCGCGCGCTCTCCATGAATTCGCTGACGCCGAAGCCCGGATCCTTGGAGATCATTTCGAAGCCGGCGCCCTTGCCTTCGGGCAGTCCCTGCGCGGCGAGCTGCAGCCGCGCATCGTGCACGCGCTCGGCGGGCACCATGACCGCACCCGACGTGGCATCGAGCTTGTATTCGATGCCCGCCGTCTGCAGCGACTGCACCACGGCGCCGGCATCGGAATCCGAGAGGTTGCCGTACAGCAGGTTCCAGTTCGGTCCGCGCCACCACAGCACCACCGTGACGCCGACCGCGACCGCGGCGGCGACGCCGAGCAGCAGCAGCAGCGGGCGCAGATTGAAGCCCGACATGCCCGTTGCAGCAATCACCTGTTCATTCGCCATCGGCTGTTTCCCGCTTCATCGCTCAGATCGACATGTTCATGATGTCCTGGTACGCGCTCACGAAGCGGTTGCGGACCTCCGTGAGGGCGCGGAACTGGACCGCGGCCTTCTGGCTCTCGACCATGACCTTGGCGAGATCCACGCCCGGCGTGCCGCGCTCCCAGGCATCGGCCAGCGCGCTGGCGGACTGCTGGCTGCCGTTGACCGCATCGATGCCCTGTTTGAGCAGTGCGCCGAAGGCCGGCGCCTGGGGCGAGCCGGTGGCGGCCGCCGCGCCCGCGCCGCTCAGCGTGCCGGCCGCGCGCTGCACCGGCGATCCGGCACCGGCCCCTGCCTGCGCCGACAGCGAGCGGATCTGCGCCAGTACCGAGTCGATCGCCATGTTGCTCATGTGACACCTTCTTCGATTGCTGCGAGCCCCTCGAGTGCGACCCCGGCCTGGCGCAGACGCGCCAGCTTGTAGCGCAGGGTCCGCGGGCTGATGCCGAGCCGTTCGGCGATGCGCTCGCGACTCTCGCGGCTGCGCAGCGCCTGCATGATGATCTTCTGCTCCGCGAGGGCGAGCGAGTCCGCGAGCGCACCCGCGGCTTCGCGTGCCGTACCCGGGGCTTCCCGTGACGCGCGCGCGGCTTCGGGCACCGCAACCATCGCATCGCGCGGCGGCGCTGGCGGTGCAGGCTCGAACACGATGTGGCTGTCGCGGATCACGGGCGAGTCGCACAGCACCAGGGCGCGCTGCATGACGTTCTCGAGTTCGCGTACGTTGCCGGGCCAGCGGTAGGTCAGCAGCAGCTGCGCCGCGTCGGGCGCCAGTGCCGGGATGCTCGCTCCGGGCCGGCTGTGCGGCGCCAAGCATGCGCATCGCGAGCGGCAGGATGTCGTCGCGCCGGTCGCGCAGCGGCGCGGTCGCCAGCGGGAACACGTTCAGGCGGTAGTACAGGTCTTCGCGGAAGCGCCCGGCGGCGACTTCCTCGCGCAGGCGCCGGTTCGTGGTCGCGATCACGCGCACGTCCAGCACCACCGGCTCGCGCCCGCCGAGGCGCTCCACCTCGCGCTCCTGCAGCACCCGCAGCAGCTTCGCCTGCAGGCTGCAGGGCATCTCCGATATCTCGTCCAGCAGCAGCGTGCCGCCCTGCGCCTGCTCGAATTTGCCGGCATGGGGCGCGTGCGCGCCGGTGAACGCACCGCGTTCCCAGCCGAACAGCACGGCTTCCAGCATGTGCTCGGGGATGGCCGCGCAATTGATCGCGACGAACGGACCGCGTGAGCGCGCCGAGTGGCGGTGCACGTAGCGCGCGAGCACTTCCTTGCCGGTGCCGGATTCGCCGGAGATCAGCACCGTGCATTCGCTGCCGGCCACGCGGCGCGCGAGCTCCATGAGCCGGTACGAAGCCTGCGCGCAGGCGACCGGATCCGTCATCACGGTACGGTGCGGTTTCGCGACCGCGTGTTGCGCCACTGCCGACATGTACGTCACTGCACCCTTCGTCACGCCACCGCGGGCGTGTCGAGGGTCTGAGGAGCAATTTGCGTGCCGGCCATGAACTGTGATCCGGCTCACGAATGACCGGCCCGCCGGCCGGGTCATCGTCAAGTTTCCGACGCGGCCGCCTCGCCGGTGATCAGCGAATACTTGCGCAGCTTCTCGACCAGGGTGGTGCGGCGCAGTCCCAGCAGCCGGGCCGCGTGCGCGACCGTGCCATCCGAGGCGTGCATCGCACGCGTGATCAGCCCCTGCTCGATGGATTCCAGGTGGGCGCGCAGGTCGAACCCGGCCGGAATGGCCTCCAGCAGCGCATCGGCGAACCGCGGTTCCAGCACCGCGGACGCATCCTCCGCCGCGAGTTCGGGGCCCGGTGCCGGCGGGTCTTCAGTCGGGTCTTCCGGCGCGTCCGGGATCCAGTCCGCGGGACGGTAGCGCGGCGGCAGGTCGCCGGTGCCTACGGGGCGCGCGCCACACTGGATCGCGAGCCGCTCGATCAGGTTGCCGAGCTCGCGCACGTTGCCGGGCCAGCGGTAGCGCTTGAGCGCGTCCACCGCGGCCGCCGTGAACTGCACCCGCGTGCGTCCGGCGCCGCCGATGCGCTCGGCCAGGTCGGCGATCAGCAGCGGCAGGTCCTCGCAGCGCTCGCGCAGCGGCGGCATCTCCACCGGCACGACGTTGAGGCGGTAGAACAGGTCTTCGCGGAAGCTGCCGCGGGCGATCGCGTCCTCGAGGTTGCGGTGCGTCGCGGCGATGATCCGCACGTTGCAGCGCTGCGAGGTGCAGCTGCCCACGCGCTCGAACACACGCTCCTGCAGCACCCGCAGCAGCTTCACCTGCATCGTCGGATTCATGTCGCCGATCTCGTCGAGGAAGATCGTGCCGCCCTCGGCGATCTCGAAGCGTCCCTTGCGGGCGGCGAGCGCTCCGGTGAAGGCACCCTTCTCGTGCCCGAACAGCTCGCTCTCGAGCAGTTCGGACGGGATGGCACCGCAGTTGATCGGCACGAACGGGCGCGTACGCCGGGCCGAGGCATCGTGGATCGCGCGCGCCACGACTTCCTTGCCGGTGCCGGATTCGCCGAGGATCAGCACGTTGCTGTCGAACGGTGCCACGAGACGGATCAGGCGGTTGACCTGCTGGATCGCGCTCGAGGTCCCGGTAGGCAGCATCGCGGCCGGAACCTCCCTGGCTTCGCGGGCCGCGGGTCCCTCGGCACCGTTGCCGAAGGCTATGGTCAGTGTCGCCCTGTCAGCCATGTACCTGTGGTTCCCTCGCCTGTCTCTCGACGGAGCACAGCCTAGGGGTGGTGTTATGGCAAAGGATGGAAACGCGTCACAGCATGCCTGTGCACGCCGTCGCAGATTGCGGCGAAGCAGGGTCGCGGATGCGCGTTATGGTGAGCGGGCCTTGCGCACACCGGCAATGTGCCGCCGGTGGCGGAGAAATGCCAGCCGCTGGATGAGCTCCGCGACGGCTTCGGACAGTTCCGGGAAGCGGACCTTGATGTGCATGCCGTCCACGCCGGCCACCTCGGCCGGCAACTCCAGCGGCTGCGGCAGCGAACTGCGCAGCTGGACCCGCAGCAGGCCGTGCGATCCGACCGCCGGCGGGGGCCCGGACAGCGTCCAGGAGGCCCCCAGCGCATTGAACTGCACCGGACACGGCGGCGGCATCGGTTCGCGGCGCACCAGCCGCGACAGCAGCTGCAGCACGAGGTTGAGCTTGAAATCCATGCGGGCCAGTTCGCCCGCGAGCGGCCCGAGCGTCCTCGTTCTTGTCGCGTGCGGGATGCTCTTCCATCGCCACGGCCGCCTGCAGCAGCAGCAGGTTCGCCTCTTCCAGGCCGGTCAGCTCGAAGCGGTCACGCGGTCCGGAACTCGCCAGCCACTGCACCGGCAGTACGTCCTGATAGGCCAGCTCGTCGTAGAGCACGACGGTGTCGACGCCTTCGTACATGCCGTCCTTCCGATGCTGCGGCGCTCGAGCCGCGCCGGCGACGCTCATTGTAGTCCCAACCGGGCGGTCAGTGCGCGGCCAGCTTGCGTTCAGCGCGGCGCCGCCACGCCGCGGCGCAGCTCCGGACCGATCGCGACCCAGGCGCCGCGTATCTCGGTCAGCAGTGCGCCGACCTCGCGGATGCGTTCGAGATCGTTCTCGGCATTGGCGCGCAGCAGCTGGCGCAGCATGTACTCGTACAGGTCGCTGAGGTTCTGCGCCAGCGCGCCGCCCTCGGTCAGGTTCAGGCTGCCGCGCAGCTCGCCGATGATCTGCATGCATTGCGTCAGCAGCTGCGCTTTCTTGGCGATGTCGCCGCGGCCGTTGCGTTCGAGGCAGCCGCGCGCCAGCGCCAGCCGCTCCAGCACTCCGTCGAACAGCATCAGCACCAGCCGGTGCGGATCCTCGTTCGCGACGCCGCCGTGCGCCACCACGCTCTGGTAGGCCGCTATCTTCGAATTCCTCGCGTAGACGCTCACCACGCTGCACTCCGTCGTACCCTCTTGGAGCCTGTAACGGCAGCAGCTCGTTGGACTTAAGCGAGTAGCCCGACCTGTCCCCGGAGCGCGACGGTGCCTAGCCGATCGCGTGCGGCGCGGTCGGCGAGTCAGGCAGCGAGGCGAGCGACTGCGACAGCGCCGCCGAGGTCGTCTGCAGCTGCGACAGCAGTACGTTCAGTGCCGCGTACTGCTGGGTCAGGCTGGCCGTCAGTGCGCTGGTCTGCGTGGCGAGGTCATTGGTCTGGGTCTGCAGCGAGTTTTCCTGCTTCACCAGGCTCTGGCTGTAGCTCGTGATCGACCCGCTGCTGCCCAGGTCGGTCGTGATCTGGCTGTTGAGCTGGGTCGCGACGCCGTTGGCGCCGCTGAACAGGTTGCTGACGGCGCTGAAATTGGTCGCCAGCGCCGTCTGCAGCGTCGTGTTGTTGACCGACAGTGAACCGTCGCTGTTGGTCGTGATGCCGACGCTCGCGAGCGTGTTGTAGCTCGAACTGCCCACCGAGCTGTACAGCGCCTGCGTGATCTGGCTCTGGATGTTCTGCAGGATCGGACTGCCCTGCATCGCGCCGGCGGTGTTGGTGGTGGCGTCGAAGCTGCCGAGGCTCGAGAGCGCGCTCTGCAGCGTGTTGTACGCGCTCACGAAGGTATTGATGTTCGACGCGACCGAGGTCGTGTCGTTCGCCACGTCGAGCGTGGCCGTGGCGTTGGTCGCGGTCGTGCCGGTCAGCGTCAGTGTCACGCCGGTCAGCGCGCTGCTGACCGTGTTGCTCGCGCTGGTGTACGGCACGCCGGCGATGCTGAAGGCGGCGTCGGCCGCATTCGATTCGACGGTGTAGTTCCCGACGTTGCCGGTGCCGTAGGTCAGCGCGGCCAGGCTGTTGCCGCCGTCGGTCTCGGTGACGCTGATCGCATTCGCGGCACCGGTCACCGTCGAGGACAGCACCAGGTGCGCGCCATCGGTACCCTGCAGCACGGTGGCCGAGACGCCCGGGTTGTTCGCGGCGGCGTTGATCGCGGCGGCAATGCCCGTCAGCGTGTTGTTGCTGCCGTTGATCGACACGTTGAAGCTGGTGCTGCCGAGCGCGATGCTGAGCGTTCCGGTACCGACGGCGGCGGTGCTGCCGCCCGTGACCGGGTTGGACAGCAGCTGCTGCGCGCTGGCCAGCGCCGAGACGGCCACGCTGTAGCTGCCGCTCACCGCGCCGTGGCTCGCGCTGGCGGTGAATACCGACGTATTCGAGCTGGTCGCGCTCTGCGCGTTGAAGGCGCTCGGGGTGGCGAGGCCGGAGAGCGCGTTCTGGAAGGTCGACAGCGCGCTCTTGAGAGTGCCGAGTGCCGAGATGTTCGCCGTGTACTGCCTGGGTCTGGCTGTTGATGATCGCCTGTTGCGGCGCCGGGTCGCGGCGACCAGCGCCGAGACCAGCGCGCTGACGTTGATGACCGAACCGCCGGCCGCCGCCGCGCTGGTGCTGCCCGCGACCGAGACGATCGGCGACGCGGCGAGGCTGGAGTTGTGCGTGCTGGTGGTGGTCGTCATGTCTGCCGCCGGATCTAGAAGGTCTTGGAAAAAGGTCCAAGGGCGGGCGCCTTGCGGCGTCCGCCCCTGAGTTTCGCCTGATACCCGGACCTGCGGGTCATCACCTTCAGGTCATCACTTCAAGTTACTGCGGCAGATGCTGGATCAGCGTCAGCACGTTCTGCGGCAGCGTGTTGGCCTGCGCCACCATCGCCGTGCCGGCCTGCTGCAGGATCTGGGCCTTCGTCAGGGCCGAGGTCGCCTGCGCGTAGTCGGTGTCCTGGATGCCGCTGCGGGCGGAGGCCAGGTTGGTCGAGGTCGTGTTGATGCCCGTGATCGCAGCCTGGAACCGGTTCTGGTAGGCGCCGAGCTGCGCGCTCGAAGTCGCCACCTGCTGCAGCGCCGCGTCGATCGCCGTCAGCGCCGTGTTCGCGTTCGCCACCGAGGTCACGCTCAGGGTCGACACCGCATTGCCGGTGCTGCCGATCGCGTAGGTGTTGGCACCCAGCGCGCCGGTGGTCACGAGATTGCCGCTCACGCCGCTCGGGGCGGTGTAGCTCAGGTTGTAGGTGCTGGTGGTCGTCGCCGCGACACCCGTCAGGCCGTAGTCCGCGACCGTCGAGGCGGCCGTGCCGTTCTTCGTGGTCTCGGCGAAGGCGAACGTGATGTTGCTGCCGGTCTGGTTGGACAGCGTGATGCCACCGCTGCCGTTGACCGCGGCACTGACGCCCGTCTCGGCCGACACGCCGTTGATCGCGGTGACCGCATTGGCGACGTTGGTCGCGAACACGCCACTGTTGGTGACCGCTACCGCGATGCCGTTGACCGTGAGCGAGTCGACGTTGGTGGCCGCATTGGCGGTCGGCGAGCCGGTACCAGCAGCGCTGGTGGTCGCGTTGGCCGTGGCGGTCAGCCCGCTCACGCCGGCGTTGTTGATCGCAGCCGTGACGATCGCGGCATCGCCGGTGACCGTGCCGAGCGCGTAGGTCGAGCCGCCGACGACGATCGTCGAGGCGCCGGTCGCGCCGACCGCGACGTTGTTCTGGTTGGTGCCGGTGTACAGTCCCAGTGCCGCGGTACGCGCACTGCCGACCTGGGACACCGTGATCTGCTGGCCGACGTTGGCGCCGATCTGGAAGCTGCCCTGGAACGTGCCGTCGAGCAGGTTCACGCCGTTGAACTGCGTGGTCTTCGCGACGTTGTCGATGTCCGACTGCAGCTGGCTGAACTGCTGGTTCAGGTCGGTACGGTCGGTCGAGCTGTTCGTGACGTTCAGCGACTCGACCGCGAGATCGCGCATGGTCTGCAGGTCGTTCGTGATCTCCTGCAGCGCTCCCGAGGCCGTCTGCGTCAGCGAGACGCCGTCGTTCGCGTTCTGGGCCGCCTGGTTCAGGCCGTTCATCTGCGAGGTGATGCCCTGCACGATCGCGTAGCCGGCGGCATCGTCCGCCGCCGTGTTGATGCGCAGGCCGGTGGAAAGCTGCTGGAGCGCGCTCGCCAGGGAGCTGCCCGAGGAAGACAGGGCGTTCTGCGCAACCAGCGAGTTGAGATTGGTGGAAAGGACTAGTGACATTGCCATTGCTCCTGATGTTTCGTGCAGACGCCGGACACCAGTCCTGCGTTGTTAGCCTTCGGGCAACCCGTTGGCTGCTCCGTGTTCAGTGGGGTTATCGGTGCCCGCCGGGCAAACTTGAATGACCCCGCTCACACTTGGAAAAAGTGCCGAATACATCACACTCAGGCGCCGGAAATGTACTTGAACAGCGAGAGCTGGCCGATGTCGGCGTAGGACTGTTCGGCCGCCTGCAGCGCCACGTACTGCTGGCTGTACTGCGAGCTCGCGGCCGCGTAGTCCAGGTCGCCGAGATTCGAGATCTGGGTCTTCAGCGTCGTGCTCTGCGCGATCAGCGCCGTGTTCACGCTGCTGATCAGCGAGATCCGCGATCCGACGTTGGTGGTGGCGGTCGAGACCTGGTTGAGCGCCTGGTCGATCTGCTGCAGCGACCCGTTCAGGGACGTGGCGAGCTGCGCGCGGGCCGCGGCACTGTTGTTGGCGGTGCTGAGCGATGCCACGAGGTTGTCGAGCGAGGCGAACACGCTCTGCCGACCGGACTGCGCGACGGTGAAGCTGTCGCCCGCCGCGGGGCTGCCGCTGATGCCGACCTGGATGCCGTTGAACGAGATTTCCCCGCCGTTGGCGCTGTCGTAGGTGCCGGAGCTCACCGTCGCGCCGGCGCCATCGGTGACGGTGTAGTCCGTCGCGTCGGTGAAGCTGATCGTGTACGGGCCCGGCGCGGCGGCCGCGGCGCTGTTCCAGGCCGCGAGGCTCGTCACGCTGCCGGCATCGATCACGCCGGTGCCGGCGTTGGCGGCGCTGACGGCGGTGGTGAAGGTGCCGTTGCCGGTGGGCACGTTCATGAACACGCTCGAACCCGGATCGCCGCCCTGCACCGAGGTGCTGGCATCGAGCGGCACGCTGGCCGCCCCGCTGTCACCGACGTAGTTCACGGCGCCGCTCGCACCGCGTACGAATGGCTGCGTGCCGACGGAGTAGCCGGAGAACAGGTATCCGCCCTGGCCGTCCTGGCTGTTGGCGGTGCCGAGCAGCTGGCTTTCCAGCGCGCTGACCTGGGTCGCGATCTGCTGCAGGTTCGCGCTGCTGTTGGTCGTGTTGTTCGCCTGCACCACGAGATCGCGGATCGACTGCAGGGTCGTGGTGGCGCTCGAGAGCGCGGTCTGCTCGAGATTCAGGTTGGTGCTGGCGCTCTGACCGTTGGCGATGTACTGCTGGTACTGCGCGCTCGAGTTGTTGAGCTGCAGCAGCTGCACGGCGCCGACCGGATTGTCGGCCGGAGAGTTGATGCTCTTGCCGGTGGCGAGCTCGTTCTGGGTCTTCGAGATCGCGCTCGTGTCCTGTTCAATGCCCGCCAGGGCATTGGCATTCAGCATCGCGGTGGATATGCGCATGGTGTGTTATCAGGCGGTGGCGTGGAGGGCGGCGATCAGCGACTGGAACAGCGTGTCGGAGGCCTGGATCACCTGGGCCGCGGCCTGGTAGGCCTGCTGGTACTGCACCATGCTGGCCGCTTCCTGGTCGAGATTGACTCCGGATACGCTGGACTGCGCGTTCTGGGCGCTGGTCAGGACCGACTGCTGTGCGGTCGCGCCGTTCTGCGCCTGGGCGGTCTGGTTGCCGACCGTGCCGACGTACGCATTGACGACGCCGCTCAGCGACGCGGTGCCGCCGGCCAGTACGTTCTGGTTCAGGATGCCGGCGAGCTTGAGCGCGTTGCTGTTGTCCCCGGTACCGTTCGCATTGTCATTGATCGCAAAGCTGTCGCCGGCTGCCGGGGTTCCCGCCAGGGTGACGTTCACGCCGTTGAAGGCGATCGGCACCCCGGCGGTATAGGCCCCGGAAGCGACCGTCGCGCCCGCCGCATTGGTGACGCTGTAGGCGGTCGGACTGCTGAAGCTCAAGGTGTAGTTGCCGCGCGTCCACAGCGCCGTGTTCGGCACGGCCGCGGCCGTAATGACTGCACTGCCGGCATTGCCGGCGGCGGCACTGCTCACGAGCGGCCCGGCGGCCGCGATCCGCGTCGGATCGCTGGTCAGCAGCGTCAAGCCCGCGACCGCCTGGCTGGTCGGTTCGACCAGGAAGCTGTCCCCGGCCTTGGCCGTGCCGCTGACGGTGATCGTGAGGCCGGGGCCGCCACTCAGCGTGGTGACGCCCGCGACGGTCGTGGCCGTCAGCGCGGTCGAAGCACCGCTCGCGGTGTCGACCAGGCTCCAGTTGCCGCCCGCGTACTGCAGCGTGTAGTTGCTGGTCGTGAGACCGCTCAAGCTGCTGACGACGGCCGACACCGCAGCCGTGCCGGTGTTGTTGCCGCTCGGCAGCACCTGCGGTCCGCCGACGCCCAGCAGCGCGGTGCCGAGGTTGCCGTTCTGGTCCAACCCGGCCTGGTTCTGGTTGTTGACCAGCGTGGTGAGGGCCACCGCGGCCTGGCCGAGTGCGTTCTGGCCCGGGATCAGCATCTGGTCGCGGAACTGCAGCAGGCCACCCACCGCGCCGCCGGTCAGCGAGTTCGTGATGTCGGTGCTGCCGCTGCCGGTCTGCAGTGCCAGGTCCATCTGGCCGGAGTGGTACTGGTCGGGAGTCGCCACCAGTGTCGCGGCGTTGCTGCCGAGCACGAGCGGCTGGCCATTGCCGATGAAGACGCTGATCGTGCCGTCGCTCTGGGTCACGGTGCTGACCCCGACATCCGTCGAGAGCTGGTCGATCAGGTTGTTGCGCTGGTCGAGCAGCTGGTTCGGAGGCTGGCCGGTGCCGTTGGCCCGCGCCGCCATGATCTGCTGGTTCAGGCTCGCGATGCTCTGGCCCAGCGACGTGATCGTGCTGGCTTCCGACTGCAGCTGCGTGCTGACCTCGGCACCGAGCTGCGAGAAAGTGCCCTGGTAGCTCTTGAACTGGCTGATCAGGGACTGCGCCTGGGTCAGTACCGATTGCCGGGTCGCGCTCTGCGCCGGCGCGTTCGCGAGCGACTGGATCGACTGGCTGAAACTCTGCAGCGTGGCCGACAGGCCAGTGCCGGAATCGGCGAGCATGTTGTTGATGCCGTTCGCCAGGCTGCTGAGCGTGTTGAACTGGTTGTAGCTGCTGGTCGCGCCACGGGTCTGTGCATCCAGGAAATCGCTGTAGGCGCGCGTGACGCTCGTGACCGCGACGCCGTTGCCGACCCATCCGGCCGGCGTCGGGCTGGCCCCGTTCGCCGCGAGGTTGGCGGCCTCCTCGCTGTAGCCCGGCGTGTTGACGTTCGAGATGTTGTTGCTGATCGTATCGAGCGCGGTCTGGAAGGCCAGCAGCCCGGATACCCCAGTGGATAGCATGTCGCCCATCGCTCAACGCCCCTCGCTCACGCGGATTCCCCACCACTGGTTATCGGCACCGCGGCCGCGACCTTGAGCGGCGTCACGGCGCCGGACGCGCGCAGCGCCTGCACGCTGGCCGCGGTCGCCTGCAGCTTCTGTACATAATCCGGATCCGTGGCGTAGCCACCCCGGGCGAGTCCGTTCGCGAACGCGCTGACGTCACTGCCGGTGCCCAGCGCCTGCTGGTAGCGGGCGCTGCGCTGCAACAGCGTTACATAATCATTGACACCCTGTTCCACCGAGCTGTACGCCCGGAACGGCTGCGCCAGGCTGACCGGCGCACCCTGGCTGAATTCCGTGGTCGGTGCGGTCACCACGGCGCCGTTCCAGCCGCTGCCGGCCTTGATGCCGAACAGGTTGTTGCTCGCCGCACCACCCGCCGCGACCGGGACGTGCTGTCCCCAGCCGGTCTCGAGCGCGGCCTGCGCGATGATGCTATCCGCGCTGACCCCGAGCTGTGTCGCGGCCTGCTGCGCGAACGGCTCGAGCTGCTGCACGAACGCGGCCTGCGTCGCCTTCGACACCGGCGCGCCCTCACCGACGGGGCTTGCCGACGCGGTAGGCGTCGTCGCCGCGCTCGCTGCCGCGGGCGTCGCGGCCCGGGCCGCGGTATTGCGCGTGAGCTGCTGCACCAGCATGTCGGCCAGGCCGATACCCTTGCCCTGCGACATCTGCACCGCGATCTGCTGGTCGTACATGCCCTGGTAGAGTTCCGTCTCCTGGCTGTCGCCGAGACCCGAGCCGGGATCGGCCTCGCGCATCGACTTCAGCATCATGTCCGTGAACAGGCTCTCGAACTGCTGCGCGGCGGCACGGATCGCCTTGGGATCGTCCGCCTTCGCGCCCTTCTTGATCCCTTCCAGGCCACTGAAGTCGGCATAGTAGGTCGGATTGACGGTGGTGCTGCCCACGACCCTGCTGCCTAGATCACGATCAGCTGCGCGCGCAGCGCACCGGCCTGCTGCAGCGCTTCCAGGATCGCGACCAGGTCGCCCGGCGCGGCCCCGACCTGGTTGACCGCACGCACGATCTCATCGAGGTTGACGCCCTCGTGGAACACGAACATGCGCGCGTCGCTCGGCTGCGAAATCTGGATCTCCGAGCGCGGTGTGGTCACCGTGGTGCCGCCGCTGCTGAGCGCATTGGGCTGGCTCACGTCCGTACGCTCGGTGATCGTGACCGACAGCGAGCCGTGCGCCACGGCCGCAGCCATCACGCGCACGTGCGAGCTGATGACCACGGTGCCGGTGCGCGAGTTGATGATCACCCGGGCCGGCGCCTCGCTCGGCTCCACTTCCATTTCCTGCAGCGCCCCGACGAACGCCACGCGTTCGGCGGCATCGGCCGGCGCGCGCACCTTGACCGATACCGCGTCGATCGCCTGTGCGGTGCCGTCCCCGAGCTGCTTGTTCAGCGCTTCACTCATGCGCGCCGCGGTGGTGAAATCCGGCGCGTTGAGATTCAGCATCACGAACGGCTCGTGGGCGAAGGTCGTCGGCACCTCGCGCTCGACCGTGGCCCCGTTCGGGATGCGTCCGCCGCTCGGTACGTTCACGCTCACGCGCGAGCCGTCCTTGCCGGCCACGCCGAAGCCGCTGACCACCACGCTGCCCTGCGCCATGGCGTAGACCTCGCCGTCCGAGCCGCGCAGCGGCGTCATCAGCAGCGCGCCGCCGCGCAGGCTGTTGGCGTTGCCGATCGAGGCGACGGTGATGTCGATGGTCTGCCCCGCCTTCGCGAACGGCGGCAGGTCGGCGGTCACGGTGACCGCAGCGACGTTCTTGAGCTGCATCTGCGAGGCCACGCTGGCCGGAATCGTCACGCCGAACTTCTCGAGCATGTTGCTGATGCTGATGACGGTGAACGGGGCCTGCGTGGTCTGGTCGCCCGTGCCGTTGAGCCCGACGACCAGTCCGTAGCCGACGATCTGGTTGCTGCGCACGCCGCCGACCGAGGCCATGTCCTTGACACGTTCGGCGTGCGCGCTCTCCGGCCTGGACAGCAGCGCGGCCAGGCACAGCAGCGCGAACAGCGTCGCGGTGCGGACGGCGGCGCCCGCTACGCGCGGTCTGGAGGTGGGTACTGGCATGTCAGAACGGCATCCATTTCGAGTCGAAGAATTTCGCCAGCCAGCCCTTGGTGTTGGCGTCGGCGAGCGTGCCCTGGCCGCCGTACGCGATGGTGGCGTCCGCCACCATCCGCGACGGGATCGTGTTGTCCGGGGCGATGTCGACCGGGCGTACGATGCCCTGCAGCCGCACGTACTCGCGCCCCTGGTTGATCGTGATCCACTTCTGGCCGCGCACCAGCAGGTTGCCGTTGGCGAGCCGCCGCACGACGGTCACCGAGATGTAGCCGGTCAGAGCGTTGCTCTGGGCGCTCGCGCCCTCGCCATCGAAGGTCGTGGCGTCGTTCAGGTTGTTGTTCAGGATGCTCCTGCCATGGAAGGTCAGCGGAGCACCCGCCAGCGTCGGCGCGGTCATGGCTTCCGTCGTGGTCTTCTTGGTGGTCGTCGTCGCACTCTTGGTGGCGTTGGTCGCCTCCTCCAGCGTGACGGTCAGCACGTCGCCGATCCGGTGCGCGACCGCGTTCTCGAACAGCGGCACGTCGTGGCCGGCGTGGAAGATCGCGCCGTTGGCCTCCACCGTGGCCGGCACTTCCTCGGGCAGCGTCGCAGCGTAGCTGTCGTCGGGCTTCGGGATGGTGCGGCAGCCCGACAGCGCGAGCGCGCCGGCGAGGCAGGCCAGAAGGGTCGTCCGGATGTTCACGTTCGTGTTTCCCCGTCTCACAGATTGGTGTCGAGGTACTGCAGCATCTGGTCGTTGGTCTCGATCGCCTTGGTGTTCATCTCGTAGGCCCGCTGGGTCTCGATCATGTTGACCATTTCCTCGACCACGTTGACGTTGGAGCTCTCGGTGAAGCCCTGCTGCAGCGCGCCCAGCCCGTTCGCGCCGGGCGAGCCGGTCTGCGCGGTGCCGCTCGCGGCCGACTCGACCAGCAGGTTCTGGCCGTTGGGCTGCAGGCCGGCCGGATTGATGAACGTGGCCAGCTGCATCGTGCCGACGGTCGAGGGCGCGTTCTGGTTGGCGAGCTGCACCTGTACCGTGCCGTCGGACGCGATGGTCACGCTCTGCGCGCCCTGCGGGATCGTGATGGCGGGCTGCACCGGGAAGCCCTGCGCGGTGACGAGCTGCCCGGTCGCGCTGGTCTGGAAGCTGCCGTCGCGGGTATACGCGAGCGAGCCGTCCGGCATCAGCACCTGGAAGAAGCCGCCGCCGTTGATCGCGACGTCGAGCGCGTTGCCGGTGTTGTTCAGATTGCCCTGCGTGTAGACCTTCTCGGTGGCGACCAGGCTGACGCCGGTTCCGAGCTCCAGTCCGCTCGGGGCCTGGGTATTCTGCGAGGTCGCGGCGCCGACCTGGGACACGTTCTGGTACAGCAGGTCCTCGAACACGGCCCGGCTCTTCTTGAAGCCGGTCGTGTTGACGTTGGCGAGGTTGTTGGAGATGACGGCCATGTTGGTCTGCTGTGCATCGAGACCGGTCTTGGCGACCCAGAGTGCTGGATTCATGGATGGTGATTCCTGTGTTCCGGCTAGCTCGACTGCAGCAGCTTGGCGCCGGAGGAAGCCGTGTCCTCGGCGGTCTTCATGGCCTTGACCTGCACTTCGTAACTGCGGGCCAGCTCGATCATGTTCGCCATGGTCTCGGCGATGTTCACGTTGCTCGACTCGAGAGTGCCGGCAATCAGCTTCACTCCGGCGTCCGGCCGGTGCCGTGCCGCTCGCGGTACGGAACAGGCCGTCGCTGCCGCGGGTCAGATCGGTCGGTGGGCGGATTGACCAGCTTGATGCGCCCGATCGTCGATACCGTCATCGGCGTCTGGCCGCGCGGCACGATCGACACCGATCCGTCGGTGCCCAGGTTGATCGTGGTGTACGGCGGCACGGTGATCGGGCCCGGCGTCGCCGAGCACGGGATTGCCGGCGGCCGTCATCAGCGCGCCGGTCGGTATCGACGTGCAGGTCCCCGGCGCGGGTGTAGGCCTCGGTGCCGTCGCTGGCCTGCACGGCGATCCAGCCCGGGCCCTTGATCGCGACGTCCAGGTCCCGCCCGGTCGGCATCGAGCGAACCGGAGCTCGCATCCCAGCCGGTCATGTCGTTGGTGGCGTAGGCACGCGACGGCAGTCCGGGCCCGGCCACGTTCTGGGTCTGGAACGCCGACAGGTCGGCACGAAAGCCGTTGGTGTTCGCATTGGCGAGGTTGTGGTTGTTCGCGGCCTGGGCGCGCAGGGTTTCCTTTGCGCCCGACATGGCCACGTAGACGAGGCGATCCATCGCTGCGTGCTGCCTGCTCGCATTACTGCTGGTTCGGAATGTTGATGACGGTCTGCGTGATCGACGTTCTCGGTCGACACCATCTCCGCATTGGCCTGGAACGCGCGCTGCGCGGTGATCATGTTCACGAGCTGCGGCCGTGATGTCGACGTTGGACTGTTCGAGCGACCCGGACTGGATGAGTCCGACGCCGGCGCCGCCCGCCTGGCCCATAGACCGGCTGCTCCGGAGCGAGGCCGTCTGCACCCAGCTGGTGTTACTGACCTGCTGCAGCGCCTGCTGGTCGGCGAAATTCGCGATCGCGACCTGGCCCAGCGCGATCGGCCTGGCCATTGGTGTAGTTGGCCTGCACGACGCCGGTGGAACTCACCGACACGCCGCTGATCTGGCCGGTGGTGAAGCCGTTCTGCGTGACCTTGGTGACGCCGAAGGCATCGCCGTACTGCGTGGTCCCGCTGAAATCGAAGGTGATGTTCATCGCCGCGGCGCCGGTGGCCGGCGTGTACGAGCCGAAGCTCGCGGCCGACGTGTTGTTGCCGCCGGCAACGTCGACCACCCCGGCGAGCGCGCCGCCGGAGGTATAGGAGAGCTTCACCGGGGTCGCGTTGACCGCCGTGCCGTCGATGTATTCGTAAGCGTCCCAGGTGCTGTTGCCGTTGGCCGCGGCGCCGGCCGCGACGAAGTACATGCTGGCCGTATGGGCCGCGCCGAGCGAGTCGTACTCGGTCAGCGACGTGGACTGGTTGTAGCTGGCCGAATTGGCCGGATTGAACGGCGTGGCCGTGGGCACCGCCGTGCCCGCCGGCAGGTTGAACACCAGCGCCGCACTGGTGGTCGCCGAGGGCGGACTGTCGCCGGTCGGAATCTGCAGATTGGTCAGCTGGGTGGTATTGAAGCCGCCGGAGGCATTCGGCGCGTACACCTGCAGGTTGTCGCCCTGGGCGTTCACGACGAAGCCGTTCTTGTCGGTCTGGAACGATCCGGCGCGGGTGTACTGGTTCACGCCGCTGGCGCTGACGGTGAAGAAGCCGTTGCCGCTCAAGGCCATGTCCAGGCTGTTGCCGCTGGTCTCGATGTTGCCCTGCGCGAAGTTCTGCTTGACCTGCGTGAGCGCCACGCCCTCGCCGATCTGCGTCTTGCTGACGCCCTGCGGCGAGACCGCGAACAGCTCGGCGAACTGCGAGTCCGAGGACTTGAAGCCCGTGGTCTGCGAGTTGGCGATGTTGTTCGCCGTGACGTTCAGATCGCTTTGTGCCGCGTTGAGGCCGCTGAGCGCTATTCCGAATGACATGGGTGCTGTTCCTTGGTGTGAATCAGTAGATCTGCTGGACAGCGGTGAGCGCGATCGAACCGAGCTCGGCAGTATTGAGCATGACGCCGTTGCTGCCGGTCGCGAGCGAGACGCTCTGCACGGTGCCGTTGAGCAGCGTCGGCGCAGCCTGCGTCTGTCCGCCGACGACCGCGGTCGCGGTCACGCCGTAGTTACCGCTCGGCGATGCCGTGCCGTCGAGCGCCGTGCCGTCCCAGCTGAAGCCCTGCAGTCCGGAGCCCGACGGCACCTGCATCTGGTCGACTATCGCGCCGGCCGCATTGGTGATGGTCAGCGTCACGCTGCTCGCGCCACCGGGTACCTGGACCGCGCCGCTGAGCGCCCCGCCCGCGGTATACGCGGCAGTGCTGCCCGAGGTCAGCACGCTCTTGCCGACCAGCGAAGCGCTCGCCAGTGCCTGCGAGGACATCAGGGACGTCGACAGGTTGGTCATGGTCGTGTTCATCTGCGAGATGCCCTGCACCGTGCTCAGCTCGGAGAGCTGCGCCAGGAACTGGTTGCTGTCGGTCGGACTGAGCGGATCCTGGTTCTTGAGCTGCGCGGTCATCAGCGTCAGGAAATCGTTCATGTTCAGGCCGCCGAGCGACGTCGCGGCGCTGCCGGGGCTGGCTGCCGTGGCGATCTGTCCCAGCGTTCCCGCGGCGGAATTCGTGCTGATCGGTGTCGTGCTGCTCATGGTGCGTGCGTGGCCTCGAGATGGGAGTTACGGGATCAACCCTGGCCGAGCTTCAGGGTCGAGAGCATCATGTCGCGCGAGGTATTGAGCACCTCGACGTTGTTCTGGTAGGAGCGCGAGGCGGAGATCATGTCGGCCATCTCCTCGACCACGTTGACGTTGGGCGCATAGACGTTGCCCTGCGCGTCCGCCAGCGGGTTGCCCGGGTCATAGCGCGTCTCCGCCGCAGCCTGGCTCTCGGCGATGCCCGTGACCTTCACGCCCGCGGTGGCGGGATCAGCCGCTGCGCCCGGCCCTGCGGTACCACCGAGCACGGCCTGGAACACCGGATGCTTGGCGCGATAGACGGTGTTCGGATCGCCGCTGACGCTGTCGGCGTTCGCGAGGTTGCTGGCGACGGTATTCAGGCGCACCGACTGCGCGCTCATGCCGGAGCCGGCAATATCGAAGATCGTGAAACTGGACATGGTGGCTGCTCCTGCTGCGTTCCTGCTCAGGAACCCGTGATCGCGGTCATCAGGTCCCGCAGCTTGCCGTTCAGAAAGGTGAGCGTGGCCTGGTAGCGCACGCTGTTCTCGGCGAAGGCGGTCTGCTCGAGCTGCTCGTCGACGGTGTTGCCGTCGAGCGCACTGGTCATCGGGATGCGGTACTTCAGCGCGGACGCGGCGGCCGTGTCGGTGCTGCCGGTGGTGCCGGAGAGCGCGCCGGTGGACACGATGCTGGCAGGCCCGGTCGCATCCGGCGCCCGTAGCGCCAGCGGCACGGCATTGCTCGCGACGCTGCTGCCGGCAGCCGCCGCGAGCGCAGCCTTGAAGTCGAGGTCCCGGGCCTTGTACCCCGGTGTGTCGACGTTCGCGAGATTCGCAGCCAGCAGTTCATTGCGCTGCGCCTCGAGCGTCAGCGCCTGCGGATGGATGCCGAGATAACTGTCCAGCGACGTACGCATTGGGCCCTCGAGCCGGTGGTGTTCCGGGGAGGAGGGAGCAAGGCGTGTGCCACATGCTGGTGCGTGCGCTGCGCCGACGCAGATGTGTGATGCAGTTCAGGTTGTAGCGCACCGCGCGGCGAGCCGCGGTGGCTCGGGCGGCAAGGATTTGCCGCTCGCCGGCAATACTCCGGACTGGTTTCGCGGCCCATCCACCCGCTGGAGCGCTTATCGACCACTGCCGTGGAAGCTTGAGCGTCAGCGGATCGACACCTGCGACGATGGCACGTGGCTTGCTGCCACTCCGGGATCATGCGCACGTACGTTCTGATGTTGATGCTGGTGGCCGGTGGCGCGGCGGGTGCCAACGAGCTGCTCGACCCCGCCGCGATTGCCGTGGCCGCGCAGGCCGCGGTGCGCGCCCAGGCCGGGGCCGGGGCCGACGCGCTGGTGCTGCAGAGCGCGCCGCTCGATCCGCACCTGCGCATCGCGGCCTGTGACCGGGCCCTGCAGGCCTTCGTGACCGGCGACGGAGCGCTGCACAACCAGACCATGGTCGGCGTGCGCTGCGATGGCACGGTGCGCTGGACTCTCTATAGTAGTGTCACCGTGCAGTCGCAGGCACCGGTGCTGGTCGCCCGCCGGGCGCTGCAGCGCGACGCGGAATTGACGCCGGCGGATTTCCAGCTCGAGACCCGGCGCGTCCCCGGAACCCTCGGCGCCTACGTCACCGAATCCGCCGCGCTCGCGGGGCAGCGCCTGCGGCGCCCGCTGGCCGGAGGCGAGCCGCTGGCGGTCGACGCGCTCGCTCCGGCGTTCCTGATCCATCGGGGCCAGCAGGTCGTGCTGCTCGCCCGTGCGGGCGGTATCGAAGTGCGGATGTCCGGCGTCGCGCTCGCGGATGGCCGCGCCTCCGACAGCATCCGCGTACAGAACCTGTCCTCGCAGCGGGTCGTCGAGGGCATCGTGCGCTCCGACACGGTCGTCGAGGCCCCGTTATGACAACGGCAACCCGCCTAAAGTTTGACGCAGTGCTGCCGATAGAGTCCGGCAGTAGAGCAAGGAGTTCCCTTCGTGCCTGACACAATCAAGGGGCTGGGCAGCGGGTCGATCGGGCCCGACACCAGCAACCCGGTCGAGAAGATTCGCGGCAGTACGCCCGTGGGCGCGCCGGCGACCGGCTCCTCGTCCAATTCCCCGGCGCAGGACAGCGTCCACATTACCTCGTCGGCTCGCCTGCTCGCCTCGCTGTCCGAGGCGGTCAAGAACGCGCCGGACGTGAACGGCAACCGGGTCGCCGCCGTACAGCAGGCCATTTCCGCCGGCCAGTACCGCGTCAATCCCGAGCGCATCGCCAATCGCCTGCTGCAGCTCGAACAGGACCTCGGCGGCGCCGCGCATCAATGAGCGTCCGGCGCCCCGACGTGCAGCTGCACCTGCGCCGCATCCTCGATGAGGAGGCGCGGCTGCTGGTCGAACTCGAGCAGGTGCTGCGGCAGGAGACCGCGATCCTGCAGAGCGAGGACAGCGACGCGATCCAGAACATCGGCGCGAACCGTCACCGCTGCGTCGACCGGCTGACCCGCCTGGATGGGGAGCGCGCCGACAGCTGCCGGATGTTCTCGTTCGGTACCGGACCCGGAGCGCTCGAGGAGCTGCTCACCTGGGCGGATACCGACGGCGCCCTGCGCGCGCAATGGACTGCCAATCTCGAACTGGCCCGGCGCTGCAAGCGCCTCAATGACCAGAACGGCGCGATCGTCGCGGCGCGCCTGCATCGGGTGCAGCAGCTGCTCGGCAAGCTGCGCGGCTCGAGTCCGCCGCCCGTGTATTCCGCGCGCGGTGCCCGCTACGGCGGCCTGGATCCGCGCGAACTCGGCACGGCCTGAAGACCCGCCCGATCCGCCCGACCCGCGCGCCCGGCACGCTGTGCCGCGCGCTGTCTCAAGGCGACCAGTAGACGCTCACCGGCGTGCGCCGCTGGCGCAGCAGCGCACGCACCGGCAGCTCCGTCTCCGGCCCGTCCTGCAGCGCGCGCTGCAGCACCGCGCGCTTGGCCTCACCGACGATCAGCAGCGCGATCTGCCGGGCATCCAGCAGTGCGCTCAAGGTGAGGCTCAGGCGCTCGGCCGGCGCGACCGGCGCGCGCATCGCGACGCAGCCGGGCGGACGCTGCGGATCGAGGGCCGCGGCGAGGCCCGGCGAGCCGGGAAACAGCGACGCAAAATGGCCGTCGTCGCCCATGCCGAGCAGCACGAAATCGAACGGTCGCGGCAAGCACGCGAGCGCGGCCCAGCTCGCGTCGGCCCCCTGCCGCGCATCGGGCGCGGCGTTCCACAGCGATGCGAGGCGCGCCGCGGCGGCGGCGCCCCGCAGCAGGTGCGTGCGCACCAGATGCTCGTTGCTCCCCTCGCCCGCCGGGTCCACCCAGCGCTCATCGGTCAGCGTGAGCCCGACGCGCTGCCACGCGATGGCGGACTGCGAGAGCAGCTCGAACAGGCCGACCGGCGTGCGCCCTCCCGGAACCGCGAGGCTCGCGCCGCGTCCGGCATCGAGCGAGTGCTGCAGCGCGCGCGTGATCTCCTGCGCCAGCGCCGCGTTCAGCGCCGGCGGGTCCGGGAACCGCCGTTCGCGGATCTCAGAGCTCGCCATGCCAGGCGTAGCCGTCGCGCCCGATCAGCGAACTGGAGGCCGCCGGACCCCAGCTGCCCGAGGTGTAGCTCTTCGGCCGCTCGTCCTGCTGCTGCCAGTACTCGCGGATCGGATCGATCCACCGCCATGCCACGTCGAGCTCGTCGCGACGCATGAACAGCGTGAGGTTCCCCTTGATCACGTCGGTGAGCAGGCGCTCGTAGGCATCGAGCTGCGGCGTCTTTGCCGATTCTTCCGTGTCGAGGCGCAGGTTCACCGGACGCAGGCGCATGGTCTCGCCCGGGCTCTTCGCCAGCAGCGTCAGCGTGATGGACTCGCGCGGCTGCAGCGAGATCACGAGCCGGTTCGCGACCGCGGTGCTGCCGCGCTCGAAGATCGAGTGCGGCACGTCCTCGAACTGGATCACGATGTCGCCGATCTGGTCCTGCAGGCGCTTGCCGGTGCGCAGGTAGAACGGCACGCCGGCCCAGCGCCAGGTGTCGATGTGCGCCTTGAGCGCGACGAAGGTCTCGGTGCTGCTGTCCGGCGGGATCCCCTTCTCCTCGAGGTAGCCCACGACCGGCTGGCCGTTGACCGCCCCGGCGCGGTACTGGCCGCGCACCACGTTGGTCTCGACGTCCTTGCCTTCCAGCGGCCGCAGCGCGCGCAATACCTTCAGTTTCTCGTCGCGTACCGCGTCCGGATGATTGGATACCGGCGGCTCCATCGCGATGATGCACAGCAGCTGCAGCATGTGGTTCTGCACCATGTCCCGGAGCGCGCCGGTCTGGTCATAGAACGCGCCGCGGCCCTTCGACCCCGAGCTGCTCGCCGACGGTGATCTGCACATGGCGGATGCGGTCGCGACGCCACAGCGGCTCGAACAGCGCATTGCCGAAGCGCAGCGCGAGCAGGTTCTGCACCGCTTCCTTGCCGAGGTAGTGATCGATGCGGTAGATCTGCTTCTCGCTGAAGATCGAACCGACGCTCTCGTTGATCTGGTCGGCCGATTCGCGGTCCGTGCCCAGCGGCTTCTCGAGCACGACGCGGGATTCGGGAGTCACGAGCTCGGCCGCGGCGAGGTTCTGGCAGATGCTGGTGAACAGCGACGGTGCCGTGGACAGGAAGAACACGCGCACGTCGGCCGGCTTGTTCGCGAGGATCTTGCCGAGCGCCTCGAAGTGGCTCAGCGTCGTCGCATCCAGCATCAGGTAGTCGAGCATGCGGCTGAACGCCGTCCAGCGCGTCGCGTCCAGGTTCGCGGACAGGAACCGCTTGCTGCTCTCCTCGACCTGCGCGAGGTAGTCGTCGCGCTCGATCGCGGTGCGCGCGACGCTGATGATGCGCGCCCGCTTGGGAAACTGGCCGGCGAGGTAGCGCCGGAACAGGGCGGGCAGCAGCTTGCGCATCGCCAGGTCGCCCGTGCCGCCGAACAGCACCAGGTCGAAATCCGGCAGCTGCTTCGGTGCGGAGGCAGAGTTCTTTGCGGCGGCCAAGCGGTGTACTCCAGTGAGAGCCGTGGGTTGCCCATGCATGTCCCGCGCCAGGCCGCGGCACGCGGGGCATTGTAAGCCCAAGCTCCCGGCCGGTGCGGTCCGCGTGGCGATTGACGCTGCGGCCGCGTTCGCGCATCGTGGCACGACACATGCAAGAGTTCCTGGCGTGAACCACCCCGAATTCCCGATCCCGGCGCTGCATCCGCAGGTGCTGGCGGTCACCGAACGCATCCGGTCGCGCAGCCACCAGCTGCGGCACGACTACCTCGCGCGCATGGGCGCGGCGCGCGGCGGCGGCGCCGCGCGGGCACGGCTCGGCTGTACCAATCTTGCCCATGGCTTTGCGGCCGCCGGCGAGAGCGACAAGCAGGCGCTGCGCGGGCTGTCGTGGCCGAACATCGCGATCGTCTCGGCCTACAACGACCTGCTGTCGGCGCACCAGCCGCTCGAGCGCTTCCCGGCACTGATCAAGATGGCTGCGCGCGAAGTGGGCGCCGTGGCGCAGTTCGCCGGCGGCGTGCCGGCCATGTGCGACGGCGTCACGCAGGGCCTGCCGGGAATGGAGCTCTCGCTGTTCAGCCGCGACGTGATCGCGCTGTCCACGGCGGTGGCGCTGACCCATGACCTGTTCGATGCCGCGCTGTGCCTCGGAGTGTGCGACAAGATCGTCCCGGGCCTGCTGATCGGAGCGCTGTCCTTCGGCCACCTGCCGGTGATCTTCGTGCCCGGCGGCCCGATGCCCTCCGGCATCTCGAACGAGGCCAAGGCGCGCGTGCGCCAGCTGTACGCCCAGGGCAAGGCCGATCGCGAGGCGCTGCTCGAATCCGAGGCAGGAAGCTACCACTCACCGGGCACCTGCACCTTTTATGGCACCGCGAACAGCAACCAGATGCTGATGGAGGTCATGGGCCTGCATCTGCCCGGCAGCGCCTTCGTGCCTCCGAACACGCCGCTGCGCGACGCGCTGACCCGTGCCGCCGCCAGGCGCGTCGCGGCGAGCACGGCGCTCGGAGCGGATTATCGTCCGCTCAGCGCCATCGTCGACGAACGCTCGATCGTCAACGCGATCGTGGGCCTGCTCGCGACCGGTGGCTCGACCAATCACACGATCCACCTGGTGGCCATCGCGCGCGCCGCCGGCGTGCTGATCAACTGGGACGACTTCAATGACCTGTCGGCGGTGGTGCCGCTGCTGGCGCGGATCTATCCGAACGGCAGCGCCGACGTGAATCACTTCCAGGCGGCCGGTGGCATGGCGTTCCTGATCCGCGAGCTGCTGGGCGCGGGCCTGCTGCACCCGGACGTGAAGACGGCGGTGGGCGACGGACTGGCCGCGTACGCCCGCGCGCCGTTGCTGCGCGACGGCACGCTGCACTGGGAGCCGGCGCCTCCTCACAGCGCCGACCTCGCGGTGCTGCGGCCGGTCGCGGATCCGTTCAGCGCCGATGGGGGCCTGAAGCTGCTGCGCGGCAACCTGGGACGCGCGGTGATCAAGACCTCGGCGGTCGCGGCAGCGCACCGGATCGTCGAAGCGCCTGCGCTGGTGTTCGAGAACCAGGAACAGGTGTCCGCCGCCTTTGCCGCCGGCAGGCTCGATCGCGACGTGATCGTGGTCGTGCGCTACCAGGGACCGCGTGCCAATGGCATGCCGGAACTGCACGCGCTGACCCCGGCGCTCGCGGTACTGCAGAAGCGAGGGCGGCAGGTCGCACTGGTCACGGACGGTCGCATGTCCGGGGCCTCGGGTGCCGTGCCGGCGGCCATTCACGTGACGCCGGAGGCGCTCAACGGCGGCGCGATCGCGCGCGTCCGCGACGGTGACCTGATCCGGCTCGACTCCGTGAGCGGACGCCTCGAGGCCCTGGTACCCGAGGCGCTCTGGCAGGCTCGATCCACGCCCACACCCGACCTGCGGCACGGCGCCAGCGGGCTCGGACGCGAACTGTTCGCGACACTGCGTGCCGCGGCCGGCGACGCCGAGGCCGGCGCACTGACCCTGCACGCCTGAAGGAACCGATGAGTACGGATATCCGCGACTACATGCAGATCTCGCCGGTGATTCCGGTGCTGACGATCCATCGCCTCGAACATGCCGCGCCGCTCGCACAGGCGCTGGTACGCGGCGGCCTGCGCGTGCTCGAAGTCACGCTGCGCACCGCGTGCGGTCTCGATGCGATCAGCGCGATGCGTGCCGCGAGCCCGGATGCCATCGTCGGGGCCGGTACGCTGACCCGCGCCGCGGATTTCCGTGACTGCGCCGCCGCCGGCGCGCAGTTCGCCGTCACGCCCGGACTGACACCCGAACTCGTCGCGGCGGCCCGCGCTTCGGACTTTCCGCTGCTGCCGGGCATCATGACGCCGAGCGAGCTGATCGCCGCGCGCGCCGCCGGCTTCGTGGCCTGCAAGCTGTTCCCGGCCAGCCAGGCCGGCGGCATCGGCATGCTCAAGGCACTCGGCGGCCCGTTCCCCGACCACGTGTTCTGTCCCACCGGCGGCGTCACGCGCGCCAATGCGGCGGAATTCCTCGCGCTGCCGAACGTGCTGTGCGTCGGCGGCTCGTGGATCGTGCCCCCCGCGGCACTGGAGGCTGCGGACTGGGGCAGCATCGAATCCCTGGCACGCGACGCGGCGACACTGCGCACCGCGCGCCCCTCCTAGATCGACTTCGACAGTCCGAAGAACAGGCCACGCCGCGGTCCGAACTGCGGCGCGCCGACACCGACGCCGGTGCCATTGCGGATCTGGTAGCTGCGGTCGAACAGGTTGATCACGTCGAAGCGGGCCGTCAGCGTGCCGCTGTCCTCGAGCTGGAACACGTGCGTGGAGCCAAAATTCACCTGCGTGTAGTACGGCAGGTGCGCGCCGTTCGGGATGCCCGTGCCGCCATACGCGGTCGTCTCGCCATCGGGCAGTGCGAGGTCGGCGCGCAGTCCCGATCCCAGCAGGAAATCGGCGCTGAAGCGCGTGTCCATCCACAGGTAGGACAGGCCACCCGAGGCGGTCAGCTGCTGCTCGTGGTCAAGGTGGATGAAATTGTTGGCAATGTACGCGAGATCCTCCGGAGCGAAGTTGAACTGTGCCGTTTCGATGTCCTTGCCGCGCGCGCTCTGCGCCGCGACGTTCAGGTAGGCCGTGAACGGACCGCTCGCGTAGTTGGCCGTGAACTCGACGCCGTATTGCCGCCCGTAGCGGTAGTTGAACGGAGTCAGGATGATCGGGGCGCCGAACTGGCCCTCGTCGATCAGGTTGATCGACTGCTTGTAGTAGCTGTCGATCCCGACGTTCAATACCCTGCCGAATCGCTGCTGGATCCCGAGGTCGTAGTAGTTGGCCCGCTCCGGCAGCGGGGCGTCCGCCTGGGAGTTCAGCGGCGGTGAGGTCGTATACTGGAACAGCGCAATGTCCTTGGCGCCGACCAGTTCGAATGGCGGCGGGGAGATGTAGTGCGAATAGCCGGCGTGCAGCGTGGTATCCGGCATGACCTTCCAGACGACGTTGAGGCGCGGACTGGCCTGGCTCGCCCCCGTGTAGGCCGTGAAGCGGTCGAAACGCAGGCCGTAGTTGACCGTGAGCTCCGGTGCGGCCTGCCACTCATCCTGCAGGTAGGCGCTCTCGAGCCATTCGGTCCTGGCGCCGTTGTCGGCGATCGCTTCCGGGGTGTCGGCACCAGGCAGCTGGTTGCCGGAGCCGTCCGCGGGCAGCACGCTGGACGTGGTCTGGCTGATGGAATGATCCGTCTGCAGGAACAGTCCGGCACGGATCGTATGGCTGTCGTTGAGATGGTAGGCACCATCGCTCTGCACGGCATAGGCCACGTTCTGCTTGAACGCGTCCTGCGCGATGCCGGTGAACAGCAGATCCCCGATCGGATCCGGTTCGAAGCTCAAGGACGAGTAGCGCGCGATGAACGAGGACTGCAGGTCGAGCGCGCCCGCGGCGTGCTGCCAGCTCAACGCCGCGAAGTGCGTGATTTCGCGCTGGTTCTCGTTCAGGTTCTCGCTCGGATAGTTCAGTTGACCATCGACGTCGAGCCCGAGCGCGGGCTGCACTCCGCTCAGATCCGGAATCTGGAACCTGGCCACCGAGCTGCCGAGCATCAATGCGAGGCGGTTCTGCTGATCGAGGATATCCTCGAAGTAGCCAAAGCCGTGGTACTGCGAGGTGTGGTCGTGCACGGGATCGACACTGCCGTCGGGCGACTCGATGCCGAGATCGTTGCGCAGGAAATCCCCCGACACGAAATAGCTGAAGCCGCCCGAGCCGCCGCCGTAGTTGAAGCTCGGCTGCACGGTCCCGTGGCTGCCGCCATACATGGAGACGGCGCCGCCGGGCTGCTGCAGGCCGCTCTTCGTGGTCAGGTCGATGATGCCCGCGGTACGCAGACCGTACTCGGCGGGCAGCGCGCCGGTGATCAGGCTCATCGAGGAGATCAGCCGCGGGTCCAGCGA
>CAWIQV010000086.1:0-6877 GCA_963838275.1 uncultured Gammaproteobacteria bacterium
GATCTTGTCCAGCCGCATCAGCACGCGCTCGTAGCGCTTGCGCAGCGTGTCGGCCGTATCGGCCCAGTACTTGCCGGTCAGCATCAGCGAGATCGCATCGTTCTTGACCCGCTGGCGCCACAGCTCGTTCATCTCATCGACCGAGGCCGGCCACGCGGCGTGCTCGCGGTCGAAGCTGAAGTTCTCGTCGCGCGTCCAGTCCGGTTCGGTCGTGAGCAGCTTGAGCGCGTACTCCATGCGCTCCCGATTGCGCTGGCGGAATACATTGAAGATCAGGAACGCGGGGTCGATCTCGCCGGTATGCGCCATGTCGCCGAACTTCAGCCGCCATTTCTCGAAACCGGCGATGTCGCTGGCCAGGAAGTAGCTGTGCTGGCCGTCCAGGCTCTCGAGGTACCGGTCCATCACCGAGGGGGACAGGTGCTCGTCGATCGGGATGTGCCGGTACTGGTACTGCTCGAGCAGGCCGGCTACGCGTGGAGCGAGCACGCGCTCCTGCGAGGTCGGGGCGATCGCGCCGTCGGGCAGCAGGCCGGTGGCGGCGGGCACGCCGCTGGATCCGGCTGCCGTGAGCACGAGCAGACCCAGTGCGCCCAGCGCCAGGGGGGAATGGAGCCTGCGTTCGGGAACGGGCGGTTGCGGCATGCTACGGGGGTGCCTGACGGCGGCTACACTGGTGTCGCGCAGTGTGACATCTTTGCGCACCGGATGGCAGTCGGCGCCGGCCGTGGACGGCCGGGCAATTCAGCAATGTGCGAGGCAGTTCATGCGGCCACTGTCGATTCTGCTGGGCATCCTGATGGGTTCGGCCATCGCCCTTACCGTGTCGCTGACGATGAGCGGCATCGTGTTCCTGCTGCTGCCCGAGTACTACGGCCGGCTGGCGAGCGAGCGGCTGCCCCTGCTGCGCGGCTTGCTCTGGTCATGGTCACTCGCCGGCGTCTCGATCACCTGCTTCATCGGCGAGCTGCGCGGTTGGCGCTGGCGCTTCGCCCCGCAATTGCTGCTGGCCGGGATGATCGCGGTGCTGCTCTACGCGTACTGGCCCTGATCCCCGGCCCGGCCCTGAATCCCCGGGGCTCGGGCCGCACCCATACGCCGGCTGCAGAGCGCATCGGCGCGGCCGGAGTCCGGACGACGCGCAGGCTTCAGCGGTGGCGGCGACCCCGATCCCAGACGTCGCGCGGGCTGCGCCCGAGCTTCGCGTTATACGGATCGAAGCCGCGCCGCGGCTCATCGAGCGTGAGTTCCGCGGTCACCAGCGCGAGCTTGATGTCCTGGATCACGTCTTCGCGGCGACGGGCACCCTCCGAGTTCGATGGACGGGTCTCGGCGGCGGCAGTCGCGGCGTTGGTTCGGTTGGCTACGGTACCCATGTCGGCAATTGGCGACGCGATTTCTCGCGCATGAATTTCCCCTGAGCCTAGGATGACAGGGTGACGGCTGGCCTGCGCACCAGTGCCGCAGGAATTGTGAACTGAGTCACAAATCCCTTGCAGCTGAGGGGCTTATGTCAACAGCCGGCGCCCGCCGCGTAGCAGCAGCAGCAGCAGGTAAGGCCCGATCGCAATGAACCAGAAGGCTTCCGAGCCGGCAGCGAGACCGATCAGGAAATCGTGCCACAAGGCCAGCAGGGAGCCATGGGCGTAGGGGCCGAGCGCCATGCGACCGAACGCAAAGATCAGGCAGGGCATCGCCAGCACGCCGAGCGCCAGGCACGCGAGCGCCGTCAGCACTTCGCGCCATACGCCGCGGACATTGCGGTACCAACGCGCGAATCCCCGCTGCTGTGCGCTCAATTCGAACCCCTCGAAATTCTGGCCGAGTGATCTTCAGGGCATTGCCGGTGCGGCGGCGCGACCGGCTGGGCGGCCGGCCGCCGACCCTTCGGGCATAATAGCCGCCGCATGCGCAAAATCAGAGCGGCCGTCATAGGGGTGGGGTACCTCGGCCGCTTTCACGCCCAGAAATACGCGGCGCTACCGGGGTGCGAGCTCGCGGCCGTCGTCGATGCGAGCGCCGATACCGCCGCGCGCGTGGCCGCCGAGCTGCAGACGCGGCCGCTGCAGGACTACCGGGCACTGCTGGGCCAGGTGGACGCCGTCAGCGTCGTGACGCCGACTGCCACGCATTGCCAGATCGCCCTGGATTTCCTGTGCGCCGGTGCCCACGTGCTGGTCGAGAAGCCGATCACCGAGACCTGCGAGCAGGCGCAGCGGCTGATCGATGCCGCGCGCGGCAACGGTCGGGTACTGCAGGTCGGACACCTGGAGCGCTTCAATCCGGGCATCCTCGCCGCCGAAGCCCTGCTGTCTGCCGCGCGCTTCATCGAATGCCACCGGCTGGCGCCATTCCGCGAGCGGGGCACTGACGTGAACGTGGTGCTCGACCTGATGATCCACGACATCGACCTGGTACAGATGATCGTGGGCCGGCCGCTCGAGAGTTTCGATGCCGTCGGGACTCCGGTGTTCTCCGGCGAAATCGACATCGCCAACGCCAGGCTGCGCTTCGACAACGGCTGCGTCGCGAACGTGACCGCCAGCCGCGTGAGCCTGAAGACCGAGCGCAAGCTGCGGGTATTCCGCGACGATGCCTACCTGTCGATCGACCTGCAGCAGAAGATCCTGACCGTGATTCGCAAGCGCGAAGGGCCGCTCGCGGCCGGGCAGCTGCCGGTGCAGATCGAGGAACAGTCCTTCGAGCAGGGCGATGCGCTGCTGCACGAGGTGCAGGCCTTCCTGGACGCGATCCGGGGCGACAGGCCGGTGGTGGTGAGCGGCGAGGACGGGCTGCGCGCGCTGCGCACGGCGATCGCGATCACCGAGCGGCTGCGGCGACGCTGACGGGCGGCGGGCCCATGCCTGAGTCCCCGGTCCGTCGCGTCACGGTCGCGGCCACGCAGTTCGCCTGCAGCTGGGATCTGGAGGACAACCTGCAGCGCGCCGAACGGCTGGTGCGCGAGGCGCACGCGCGCGGCGCCCAGGTGATCCTGCTGCAGGAGCTGTTCGCGACGCCGTACTTCTGCATCGAGCAGGATGCGCAGCACCTGCGCCCTGGCCGAGGCGGCGGCCGACAGCGCGCTGCTGCGGCGTTTTGGCCGCCTGGCCGGGGAACTCGGGGTGGTGCTGCCGGTGAGCTTCTTCGAGCGCGACGGCAACGCCTACTTCAATTCGCTGGCGATGTTCGATGCGGACGGCACGCCGGCTCGGCATCTACCGCAAGTCGCACATTCCGCAGGGGCCCGGCTACCAGGAGAAGTTCTATTTCAGCCCGGGCGATACGGGCTTCCGGGTCTGGCATACGCGCTACGGCTGTCATCGGTGCGGGCATCTGCTGGGATCAGTGGTTTCCCGAGTCCGCCCGGATCATGGCGCTGCTCGGTGCCGAGCTGCTGCTGTACCCGACCGCCATCGGCAGCGAGCCGCCTCCGGCTCCGCCGGTCGATTCGCGCCTGCACTGGCAGCGCACCCAGCAGGGCCATGCCGCGGCCAATCTGATGCCGCTGGTCGCCAGCAATCGCATCGGCGTCGAGCACTCGCGGCAGGACCCGGTCGGGCTGCAGCTGCGCTTCTACGGCTCGTCTTTCATTGCCGACGCGGCCGGCGCGCTGGTGGCCGAAGCGGACCAGCAGAGCGAGGCGATCATCACGGCCAGCTTCGATCTCGAGCAGCTGCGGCGCGCGCGGGCGGGATGGTTCGTATTCCGCGACCGGCGTCCGGAGCTGTACGGGCCGCTGTCGAGCCATGATGGCCGCCCCCGCCCTGCGAGCTGATGCGGCCCCGGGCCCCGAAGTCGACGTTACCGAACGCAGTGCCGTAATTCGCGACAATCTATTTGCAGTGCGAACAATAACGTAAATATACTGATGCGCCGCGCCCGCCTCGCGGCCCTTGAGGTACCCGCACATGCCGGTCCCGCATTAAGTCTCATCTGGGGGGAGTGCCAGCGCTATGGAACAACTGGGTAGCCATACCGTCCGCAGCCGGGAGAAGCGCCCTGCAGGGCCTAAGCGCGCCGCAACGCGGGAGCGGGCCGCCGGAGCCAAGGTCGATCTCGGTATGCTCCCCAGGCTGCTGGGCTACAACCTGCGCCGTGCCCACCAGGCCTCCTGGCGTACCTACGTCAGTTTCATCGGCGAGAACAAGATACGTCCCGGCCTGTTCAGCCTGCTGGTGCTGGTGCGCTCGAACTCCGGGATCGCCCAGATCGAACTCGGCACGCACCTCGGGGTGGACAAGGCCAGCATCGTCGCACTGCTCGACCGGCTCGAGCGCGCCGGCCTGATCGAACGGCGCCGCTGTACGCGCGACCGGCGCCGACAAGGCATCTTTCTCACCGAATCCGGAAGCGCCGAGCTCGAGGCACTGATGCAGCAGGTGCGCCAGCTCGAGAAACACATGGCGAATCGTTTCACGAAGCCGGAACTGGAGCAGTTCCTGGGCTACCTGCAGCGCATGTATTCCTAGCCGCGCGCGGCGCCGAGCAGCTCGCCCAGCGCCGCAACCAGCGGCTTCAGGTGCCAACTGCCCGGGGGCATGGCCCCGACGTCCACGCCATGCGCGACGAGGCTCTCGGCAACCACCGGTCCCACGGCCGCCACGGCGGTCGCCGCGAGTGCCGCGCGCACGTCTTCCGCTGCTGCGGCGCGAAACAGCCGTTCCACCTGGGCCTTGCTGGTGAAGGCGATCGCATCGATCGCGCCCCGGCGCATGTTCCCGAGCAGCTCCTGCACCGCGACGTCGGAGGCCCGGTCGGCGTAGCGGTACGGGGCCACCGGCCACACCTGCGCGCCGGCTTCGGTCAGGAAATCGACCAGCGGCCGGTTGGCCTCGCCACCATACAGCTGCACGCCGACGCGACGCTCGCGCAGCGGCAACGGGCGCAACAGGGCGATCAGGCCCGCCGTCGTCGGGACTTCGGCCGGCAGGTCGCTGGGCAGCCCGAGTTCGCGCAGCACCCGGGCTGGCTTCGGCCCGCGGGTAATCCTGCGCACGCGGGCCAGCGCTGCGAGAAACGGTCCCCGCAGGGCAGGCTCGTGACGGTCGATGCACTGCAGCAGCCGGCGCAGTCCTTCGCCAGTCAGCAGGATCAGGTCGTCACAACCGTCCGACGCGAAGCGGTGCAGCCAGGCGAGGATCGGGTCCGGATCCGGCGCATCGATGACCTGCACCAGCGGGTAGCGCAGCACCGTGGCCCCGCGACGCTCGAGCAGTGAGGCGAACAGGTCGAGTTCGCGGCTCTCCGCGATGGCGATCCGGCGCTGTGCGAGCGGATCGGGCGGCGCGGCGGGCACCGTCACGGCACTAGCGGCCGGCGGGGGGTGCGCGTTCCCAGTCGAACCGCGGCAGCTGGCGAAACGCGCTCTTGAGCTTCTCGTTCCAGCGGCGGCAGAAGCCGCGGAAAAACTCCGAATCCGCGTCAAACGCCAGCTGGTGCGAGAACTGCAGCGTGTCCTGTGGATAGATGGCGAGCTCCACCGGCGGACCCACCGAGAGATTGGACTTCATGGCCGCGTCGAACGAGATCAATGCGAGACGCGCGGCGTCGTCGAGCGACAGGTTCGCGCCGGCGATGCGCGACAGGATCGGCTTGCCATACTTGAACTCGCCGAGCTGCAGGAATGGCGTTTCATCGGTGGCGGCGACGTAATTGCCTTCCGGATAGACCAGGTACAGTTCGGGCGGCTGGCCGGCGATCTGGCCCCCGACGATCAGCGTCGCGCGCGCATCCCCGCCGCTCTGCTTCAGCGCCTCCCGATACTGCTGTACCACGGTGCACAGTACCTTGCCGACGTAGCGCGCCGCCTCGAACAGGTACGACACGTTGCCCAGGTTCTCGCGGTCCTCGCCGACGGCGAGATCGCGGCGCAGGTTGTCGAGTACTTCCTGCGTCGTCGCGAGGTTGCCGGAAGTCAGCACCACGACCAGCCGGTCCCGCGCTGGGCGGAACACGTGCATCTTGCGGTAGGTGCTGATGTAGTCGACGCCGGCCGTGGTGCGTGAATCGGAGGCGAACACCAGGCCGTCCTTGAGTTTCAATGCCAGGCAGTAAGTCATTGCTGATCCGTGAATGTGGATGCTCGATGCACCAGGAACGTGCGTCAGTCTAGCCCAATTGCGCCATTTGGATGCTTTGTGGTGCCGCTGTTCATTCGGTTCGCGCGCCCTGTTACTGTACCGGCAAATCGGACCTACGGGACCATCTCGAGACCGCATGCGCATTGCCTGGGACCATTACCCCGCGACCGCGAGCTTCGACGAGCTCATCGGGCCGGGCGGCACGCCGCGGATCGCGGCGCGCGCGCTGATCGAGTTCCTCTCGGCGCTGGGACCGGAGGAACTCGCGGCACGCCAGAAGGCCGCCGAGGTGGCGATACGCAGCATGGGCATCACCTTCACCGTCTACCACGAAGAGGGAGGCTCGATCGACCGCGCCTGGCCGCTCGACATCATCCCGCGCGTGATCGCGCTCGATGAGTGGCGGCGCATCGAGGCGGGGCTGCAGCAGCGCGCCCAGGCGCTGAACCTGTTCATCGATGACATCTACCACGAGCAGCGCATCATCAGCGACGGGATCTTCCCGCGCGAGCACCTGGCGAACTCGGCCAACTACCGCCCGCAGTGCGCCGGGATCGAGCCGCCGCTGCGCATCTGGGCGCACATCTGCGGCTCCGACCTCGTGCGCGGCGGGGACGGCACGGTCTACGTGCTCGAGGACAACCTGCGCGTGCCGTCCGGCGTGTCCTACATGCTCGAGAACCGCCAGGTCGTCAAGCGCGTGTTTCCGGAGGTGTTCGAGGCCGCCGGCATCCTGCCGGTCGACGACTATCCCTCCCAGCTGTTCGATCTGCTGCGTGCCATCGCGCCGCGCGGAG
>CAWIQV010000087.1:0-17349 GCA_963838275.1 uncultured Gammaproteobacteria bacterium
CGTGTACTCGACCGACTCGTCGAATTCCCGGACGCCCACCCGCTCGTCGCGGCCATGCGCACGGTTTTCACCGATCTCCGTGAACACACCGCCCAGGTCGTAACTCGGCATACCGGCGCTGCGCGTCTGCCGATCGTCGCTGAAGCCGGTGCTCATCGTCGGCACCAGCGGCACGCCCGGCCACATCGAATGCACGACACTCGCGGCCAGCCCCATGATCGCCGGTGTCGGCGCGGACTCCGGGCTCACGATCGGAGGTGCGTCGAGCGAGATGCTGATCCTCGGATCGTTCAGCGTGCGCGTGAGCAGCGCCTGTACCTGTCCGGCGTCGTCTCCGGGCATCAACCGGCACTGGATCGTGGCTCGGGCGCGCTGCGGCAGCGCGTTCTCGGCGTGACCGCCGGAGATCAGCGTCGCGACGCAGGTGGTGCGCAGCTGCGCATTGAGGTATGGGTCGCGGCTCAGCCGCTCGGCGGCGGCAGGATCCGGCGTTGCTCCGGCGACGGCACGCATGTCGGGGGCATCGGGCCCGCCACGCAGATCCGCGATCTGCGCGAAGCTCGCGCGGGTCGTTGTGGTCATCATCACCGGAAACTGCAGGACCTCGAGCCGGCCGAGCCCGTCGGCGATCCGGTAGATGGCGTTGTCGGGTCCCGGCAGCGACCCGTGCCCGCCGGGGCTGGTGGCTTCGATCGTGTAGGTCACATAGGTTTTCTCGCTCGTGCCCACCTCCACGTACAGCCGCCTGCCGTCCCGGGAGACGCCGCCGCCGCCGTCGAGGTTGACGACCAGGCCGGCATCGATCAGGTCGCGGTGCTCCTTGAGCAGGAACGCTGGCCCGTTGGAATCCCCGCCAGCCTCCTCATCGGCCGTGAAGGCGACGATGAGATCGCGCTTGGGCACGAATCCCTCGCGCCGCAGGCGCACCAGGCTCGCCACCAGCGCCGCATCCCCGTCCTTCATGTCGATCGTGCCGCGGCCGTAGAAGAAGCCGTCCTTTTCGGTCAGCTTGAAGGGATCGACCGACCAGTCCTCAGGTCTGGCCTCGACGACGTCGAGATGGCCCAGAAAGAGGGTCGGCTTGGCTGTACCGCGGCCTCGCATCCGGACCACGAGATTGCCCTTCGCCGGACGACCCTCCGGTGCGATGAACACGAGGTCCCTGGGCTCGAACCCTGCCGCCAGCAGCCGTCGCTCGATGGCGCGGGCCGCCTCCGTCGAGCCGTGATCGTGCGTCGAGTTGATCTCGACGAGCTCCTGGAGCACCGAACGCGCATACCCCTGGTCGGCCGGCGGCGGCAGCGGACCCGCCGGCGCTGGTGCGCCGCCTGCGCACGTGCAGGCCAAGGCCAGTGAAGTCGCCACGATGTTGCAGAGCAGCGGTTGATTCACGTCGGATCTCCTTGGGGGATGCGATCAGGCTCATACCAGGCCGTCGCGACACAATTCCTCGATATCGGCGGCCGGCACGCCCGCGGCCCGCAGTCCCTCGCGCACCCCATCGCGGTCCGCGGCCGAGCGGTTCTGGCTCGCCTTGAACTTGCCCTCGATCGAGCTGAGCGCGATCTCGAAACCGACGATGCCGGCGAGCATCTCGCCGAGGTAATCCGCCGGTGCATCCGCGACCCGCCACGGCGCCGAGCGCGCCTGCTCGTGCTCGTCGGTCAGCGACTCGACCAGTGGCCCAAGCCACGCCGCATCCTCGAAGAAGCGGATCGCGCCACGGGCCTGGACCACCGCGTAGTTCCAGGTCGGCACCACGCGACCGTGCTCGCGCTTGGACGGATACCACGACGGGGACACGTAATGCACGGCGCCCTGGAACTGCGCCAGCACCAGGGCTCCCGGCGGCAGCGCGCGCCACAGTGGATTGGCCCGCGCGACGTGGCCGCGCAGCAGCCCCGGACCCTCGCCGTGCGCGAGCAGCTGCATCGGTATCAGATCGGCGGTCAGGCCGTCCGCCCCGGCGCTGATCAGCGCGCCGAGCGGGTGGCGTGCGATGAAAGCGCGCAGTACCTGCGGCCGCGGTTCGCGGAAATGTCGGGGCGTGTACATCAGGGCGCCGGTGGCACCGGTGGCATCGGGACGTAGCGCGGCTGCGCCTGCACCCGCGCGATCCAGGCGCTGACCGCCGGATAGCGCGCGAGCTCGAAGCCGCCGTCGCCGGCGACGTGGGTGTAGGCGTAGAGCGCGATGTCGGCGATCGAGTAGCGGCCGCCCGCGAAGAAATCCTCGCGCGTGAGCTGCTGCTCCATGATCGCCAGCGCCGCCGCGCCCTGCCGCTGCAGCCGCGGCAGGTCGGCCCGGCGCGGATGCTCCGGCGGCAGGAACGCACAGATGAAGCGCGCCACGGCGATATAGGGCTCATGACTGTACTGCTCGAAGAACATCCACTGCAGCACCTGCGCCTGGGCGAGCCGCTCGCGCGGCCACAACGGGCTGTCGGCGGCGAGGTAGTACAGGATCGCATCGGACTCGGGCAGGCACCGGCCGGACTCGAGCTGCAGCACCGGCACGCTGGCGTTCGGATTCATCGCGAGGAAGGCGGGGGTGCGGGTCGCGCCGCTGCGCGTGTCGAGTTCGATCCATTCATAGGGCAACGCGAGCTGCTCGCACACCAGCCGCACCTTGTAGCAGTTGCCGGAACTGGACATGCCGTGGATTCGATACATGCTCATGACTCCAGGGGCGCAGGGTTGGTGGCGCTCCGCTCCCGGTGCGCCCCGTCGCAGGCGCGCACGCGGGTGCAGTGGCAACGCCCGGTGTGAAGTATCGGCGCGCTCACAGCGAGAAACACAGCCGCGCCAGCAGCCCGAGTGCGGTGAGCGCCGCGAGGCGGAGTACGGCCTGCAGCAGTCCGTGCACTTCCGCGCGCCAGTTGCGCACCACCTGCACCAGGCAATAGAGCAGGCCGAGCCCGCCGGCTACCGGCACCAGGTAGTGCAGCAGCCGCACCCGCTCGGGATGGAACGGCGCCGGGACGTGCCGCGACAGCGACAGCGCCCCGTAGTACCCGGCGAGCGTGACGGCGAGCGCGACCAGCCGCGTCGAGTAGGGCCCGAGCGTGGCGGCGCCGAGGCGCGCGATCACGAACCCCGCCGCACCGAGCAGCCCCAGTCCCAGCAGGGCCCACCACACCGTCATGCTCATCCCGCCACGCACCTCCCGTCGTGTCGCGACTGTGACGCAGCTTCCGCATCGCATCAAGCGGAGTGTCAACTGAAACCCTCCGGCCTCGTTATCAGGGATACTCGGGCGGCAGAGGCCATATGAATTCACCTCGACATGGACCGCGGCGCGCGCTGCGCGGTGCGGCGCTCGCCGCACTGGCGGCGACGCTGCTCGGCGCCTGCGCCACCGTGCCGCCACGCGCCGGCGATGGCGGCGGCGCTCCGGGCGCGGCCGCGACCGGCGCCGCAGTGCCGTCCGGCGCCGTGATCCGTCGGGGCGATGTGCTCTGGCTCGAGCGCGTCGGCTTTGGTCTCGATCGCGCGAGCCTCGCGCAGTATCGCACCCTCGGCCGCGAGCGCTTCCTCGATGCGCAGCTCGCCGCGCGCGATGCCCCGCTGCCGGCTCCGATCGCCTCGCAGATCGACGCGCTGGAAGTCACGCGGCTCGATCCGCTGCGCGCGCTGTCCGACCTCAACGCGCAGAACCGGGCCATCAACGCCATGCCGGACGGTCCGGACAAGGAGCAGGCCCGCAAGAGCGTGAACGACCGCGGCAACCAGCTGGCTTACCAGGCCATCCGCCGTGACCTGCTGCGCGCGGTGTATTCACCGGCGCAGCTGCGGGAGCAGATGGTCTGGTTCTGGCTCAATCACTTCAGCGTCTACCAGTACAAGGCCAACGTGCGCTGGCTGGTCGGCGACTACGAGGAACGCGCCATCCGGCCGCATGCGCTCGGTCACTTCCGCGACCTGGTGCTCGCCACGCTCGAGCATCCGGCGATGCTGCAGTACCTGGACAACGCCCAGAACGCCGCGGGACACATCAACGAGAACTACGCGCGCGAACTGATGGAGCTGCACACGCTCGGCGTGGGTTCGGGCTATACGCAGCACGACGTGCAGGAGCTCGCGCGCGTGCTCACCGGCGTCGGGGTCAACGCCGGCGACGCGCCGCGGCTGCGACCCGAGTTGGAGCGCGAGTACCGGCGGCTCGGCGCCTTCGAATTCAATCCGGCGCGCCATGATTTCGGCCCCAAGACGCTGCTCGGGCAGCGGGTCGGCGGCACCGGGTTCGGCGAGGTCGAGGCCGCGGTCACGCTGATCGTGCGCCAGAGCGCCTGCGCCCACTTCATCGCGCGCGAGCTCGCCACCTAGTTCGTCGCCGACGATCCGCCGCCGGGCCTGGTCGAACGCATGGCGCAGACCTTCCAGCGCACCGACGGCGACATCGCCGCGGTGCTGCGCACGATGTTCCTGGCGCCGGAGTTCGACGCGGCGCTCGGCGCCAAGTTCAGGGACCCGCTGCACTTCGTGCTGGCCTCGGTGCGCCTCGCCTATGATGGCCAGGCGATCCGCAATACGCGCCCGCTGCTGAACTGGCTCTCGGCGCTCGGCGAGGCGCCGTACGGCCGCGAGACGCCGGACGGCTATCCGAGCACCGAGCCGGGCTGGGCGAGCCCGGGGCAGCTCAGCCGGCGCTTCGAGATCGCGCGCGCGATCGGGCTCGGCAACGCCGGACTGTTCGACCCGGAAGACGGCAGCCCCGCGACCACCAGCGGCTTCCCGCAGCTCGCGAACCTCGTGTACTTCGAGGCCATCGAACCGTTCCTGAGCGCTCCGGCCCGCGCCGGGCTGGCGCGCGCGAATTCACAGGGGGAATGGAACAGCTTCCTGCTCTCCTCCCCGGAGTTCAGCTACCAGTGAGGTGAGCAGCCCATGAACCGTCGCCAGATGATCCGGCTCGGTGCCGCCGCGCTCGCCGGCGGCCTCGGGGCCGCGCGCCTGTACGCGGCGCCGGCCAGCGGACCGCGTTTCCTGCTGGTGTTCCTGCGCGGTGGCTACGACGCCACGAACCTGCTGATCCCCGCTTCCAGCAGCTACTACTACGAAGCGCGACCGAATCTCGCCATCGCGCGCCCGGATCCGGCGGCGCCTGCCGGGGCCCTGGCCCTCGACGCCGACTGGGCGCTGGCGCCGGCGGTGCGCGACACGGTCGGGCTGCTCTACCAGCAGGGCCAGGCTGCCTTCGTGCCCTTCGCCGGCACCGAGGACCTGTCCCGCAGCCACTTCGAGACCCAGGACAGCATCGAGCTCGGGCAGCCGGTCAACAGCGTGCGCAACTATCGCTCGGGGTTCCTCGCGCGCCTGTCCGAGACACTGGTCGGGGTTCCCGCGATCGCATTCACCGACGCGCTGCCGCTGGCCTTCCAGGGCACCACGCCGGTGCCGAACCAGTCCCTGAAGAGCGTGGGCAAACCGCCGTTCGACGATCGCCAGGCCCACATCCTCACCGACATGTACGCCGGGCATCACCTGCAGAGCGCCGTCGGCAGCGGTCTGGAGCTGCGCGCCGAGGTGGCCCAGGCGATGCTGGACGAGATGAACGGCGCCAATCGCGACGCGATCGCGCCCAAGGGCTTCGAGCTCGAGGCGGCACGCATGGCGCGACTGATGCGCGAGCAGTACCGGATCGGCTTCATCGACGTCGGCGGATGGGACACGCACGTCAACCAGGGCGCGGCGCAGGGCACCCTGGCGGGCAACCTCTCGAGCCTCGGACGCGGCCTCGCCGCCTATGCGCAGGCGCTCGGGCCGGAGTGGCAGAACACCGTCGTGGTCGTGCTCTCGGAGTTCGGTCGCACGTTCCGCGAGAACGGCAATCGCGGCACCGACCACGGCCACGGCTCGGTGTACTGGGTGCTCGGCGGCGCGATCAGCGGCGGACGCATCGCCGGCGAGCAGCAGCGGCTGGAGCGCGCCACGCTGTTCCAGGATCGCGACTATCCGGTGCTGAACGACTACCGCGCCGTGCTCGGCGGGCTGTTCCGTACGCTCTGGGGACTGCAGCCGGCGCAGAGCGAGCGCGTGTTTCCGCAGGTCGACCCGGTCGATCTGCGCCTGGCCTAGCCGCCGAGTTCGCGCCGCCGGTGCGCGGCGCGCAGCCGGCGCACCAGGTACCAGACGATCAGCGCGTTCACGAGCAGCGTCACCGTGATCGCGAGCCGATGTCCCGGCGTGCGCTGAAACCATTCCCACAGCTCGAACGGCATCAGCGAGGCGGTGGCGGTCACGGTGAGCCACTCCCCCCACGTGCGCCGCAGCCACAGTCCGGTGCCCTCGACGAACGCGATCACCGTATACAGCGTGGTGGCGGCGATGACCAGGTGCATCTTGTTGGCATCCAGCCCCTGTACCCAGGTCAGCGCACGCTCGAGCAGCCGCTGATCGACGCGGTCGGTCAGCGACGCGGTGAAACTGCGCAGCCGTTCGACCGTGGCCGGATCGAGCAGGCGGTGCACGCCGTAGGTGGTCGCGAGGAACAGCAGCGCCTTGCCGTACTTGAGCAGCGCGATCAGCCGCAGGCCGTCGAGCCGGCCCGGCACGGGCACGGGCGGGTAGGCCGTAGCCGGGGATGGCGGCCCGGGCACGGCTGTCGCTGCGGAAGATGGCTTGTCCAAGGGATCCGATCGTCCTGAAAAGGCGCGTAACTTAGGCGATCGTACCGCGCCGCGTCACGCGATTTCCGCGCTGGCTCACGGCGACACCGGAGTATCGGCCCGGGCGCCCCACTCGGCCCAGGAGCCGTCATAGAGCGCACCGCGCGGCAGGCCGGCGACCGCGAGCCCGAGACTCAGCACGGCGGCGGTCAGTCCCGAACCGCAGGTGGTGACCGGCGCGCTGCCGGCATCGGCACCCGCCGCCGCGAAGCGCTCGCGCAGTGCCGGCGGCGCCAGCATCGTCTCGCCATCCACCAGCAGCTCGCCGAACGGCAGGTTACGGCTGCCCGGGATGTGTCCGCGGCGCAGGCCGGCACGCGGCTCGCTGACCCGGGCATGGAACCGGTCGGCCGAGCGGGCGTCGAGCACGAGTTCGGACCGGCTCTGCAGGTTCGCGCGCAGGTCGCCGAGCCCCCGCAGGTAGCGGGTCGTGAGGCTGGCCTGGAAATCTCCTGCCGGCACGGTTGCGGCCGGACCGCGCTGCAGGGCGCGACCCTCGCGCCGCCACTTGGGCAGGCCACCGTCGAGCACCGCAGCGGCTTCGTGCCCGAACAGCTGCAGCAACCACCAGGCCCGGGCGCTCGAATAGATCCCCTTCTGGTCGTAGCAGACCACGCGCTGCCCGGCGCGCAATCCCAGTCCCCGCACCAGCCGCTCGAAGCGCGCCGCGCCCGGAACCATGTGCGGCAGCGTCGCATCCGGATCCGCGATCAGGTCGATGTCGAAGAACTGCGCACCCGGAAGGTGTTCCGCCTCGAACAGCGCGCGTGCATCGCGCTGCTCGCCGGGCAGATACCAGCTCGCGTCGAAGACGATGAGATCCGCAGAACCGATCGCCTGCGCGAGCCACTCGGTGCTCACCAGCGGATTCACGAGGCACCCCCTGCCTGACCTGTGACCTGGACCCGAATGATGCCCTAAGGCGGCAGGCGGCGCGCGCCGGTGAAGGGGTCGACACCCTGCTGCGCGAGCGCCACCCACGCGAGCGCACCGAGGTGCAGCAGGTGTGGATACACCCGCGGCTGCGTCGGATCGCTCGCGAGCATGAAGCCGGTCGGGACCGTACCGTCGCGGGTCGCGTAGTACCCGGCGCCTGGCACGTGGGCGGCCTCGAGCAGCGCACGCAGCGCGTCGCGCTGCGCGTCGCCCGCCGAGTCGGGCCGCCGCAGCCCGAGCAGCAGCAGCATCTGGGCACTGCCTTCGATCCAGGGGCCGCCGCCGGCGCCGCTGTAGGAGTAGCCGGCGTCCGAGCGCAGCCGGCTCTGCGCGCTCGCCAATGCCGCCCCGTAGCGCTGCATGCCGTGCGGCAGCGCCAGTAGCGGCCAGATCTGCGCATCGAGCGCGAGTACCGGGTTCGCAGTGGTGCCGTCCTCGAGCGTGCCGGCGGCAAAGCAGCCGCAGCCCGGGTCCCACATCGAAGCGACGAAGTCGCTCGCCGCGCGCGCCAGCGCGCGCCAGCGCGCATCGCCGCTCGCGTGCGCCAGGCGCTCGAAGGCCGCCGCGAGGTCGATGTTGTGCTCGGTGGACTTCCAGCGCGCCGGTATGGGCACCGGTTCGTGGCCCTGCGCACCGCCCATGAAGCCGCCCGCACCGCGCCGGTCGCGCTGCGTCTCGACCCACGCACCGAGACGCAGTGCCGCCTGCAGGTAGGCACGCCCGGCGGGGTCCGCCGGTGGCGTGTCCCGCTGGGCATCGAGCGTGAGCAGCGCCAGCATCGCCCAGGCCATGTTGCCGGTGTCGGTCCCGGCCTGGTAGGAATCCTCGAGCCAGCGCCCCTGGCGTCGGTCCCACCAGCCGGCCAGCCGCAGCGGTGCGGGCATCCCCGGCGCGTCGCGCACCATCGTGCCCGCCGCGTAGGCATTGCGTAGGCGCCCGTCGTGCCAGTAGCGGTCCTGCAGGCTCGCCCGCTGCAGCGCGTCCCCGATCCGGCGCGCGAGTTCCATGCGTCCGCAGCCCACCAGCGCGATCGCCGCGACCGCGTTGTCGTAGACGAAGGCGGCCCGGTCGAGCGGACCGGGCGGCGCGGTCGGGTAGCTCGCGAGCAGAGTCGCGCCCGCGGTGCCGTCCAGCGCCCGCGCAAGCTCGGCACACGCCGTAGGGGCTGCGGCATGCGCCGGCGCGAGCGCCAGCAGTGGCCACGCCACGAAAAAAAAGGCCCGGAGCGATCCGGGCCTTCTTGTCGCGTTCAGCGAAGTGTGTGGTGCCTTACCAGCGACCACCACCACCGCCGCCGCCGCCATTGCCGCGGAAGCCGCCGCCGCCGCCACCACCACCGCCCGGGCGACCACCACCCGTACGCGGCTTGTCCTGGGCCTCGTTGACCCGCAGCGGACGACCATTCATCGAATAGCCATTGAGACTCTGAATCGCACGTGCCGCGTCGGCCTGGCTCATCTCGACGAACCCAAAGCCACGCGGGCGACCGGTCTCGCGATCGGTCGGCAGCGACACGGCCTCTACCGTGCCATGCTGCGAGAACAGCGTACGAACTTCGGCCTCGCTGGCCGTGAACGGCAGATTACCTACATAGATCTTCGCCATAAAAGTCACACTCTCCAGAGCGAATCGACCCCTTGGGGTCGTACAACACGGCAGGAACAACAACCGAGGTCAGGGAGAGAGCGTCTCACGAGCCGTCAAAGCGTGGATCCTGTCACCATGATCGAAGGCGGTTCGGGTCCGGAAAAAGAAGCAGGAACGCTCGACGATCGTGCAAGATTGTATCACAAAGGGCTTTATTTACAGCTCAATTTCTGTCAGACGGGTCCTACACCGTAACGGGTATCCGGCGCCCCATCACGGGCTGCCGGCACCACACAGGACGCAGCGTGCCGCCATGAACAGCGATTCCCCACCCCGGATTTCCTATCCCTGCAGCTATCCGGTCAAGGTGATGGTGCGCGCCGAACCAAACGTCCGTTCGCACGTGGATGCGATCATGGAGCGCCACGCGGGACCGCTCGACCTGGCGGCGGTCGGCGAGCGCCGCTCCGCCCAGCAGCACTTCATCGGACTGACTTATGTCATTCAGGCGCACAGCGAGGCGCAGATCGCCGAACTGTTCGCGGCGCTCAAGCGCTGTCCCCAGGTGCTGCTCGTGCTCTAGCCACGCGCTTCACGGACGGGCGCGGTGCGTCAGCGCGCTCGCGGCGAGGTTGAACAGGCCAAGCAGCAGTCCGCCGAGCAGGGCGGCGCCAAAGCCGTCGATGCGAAATCCCGGCACCAGCGCACCGGTCAGCAGCAGCATCAGCGCGTTGATCACGATCAGGAACAGCCCGAGTGTCAGGATCGTGATCGGCAGCGTCACCAGTACCAGGATCGGCCGCACCAGGAAATTCACCAGTCCCAGCACCAGCGCCGCGAGCAGCGCCGTGACGAAGCCGCTGATGTGGATACCGTGCACGAACTGGCCCACGAGCCACAGCAGCAGTGCGCTGACGAGCAGGTGCAGGAGCAGGCGGGACATCGGGCGATGCTACGCCGTGGCACAGGCTGCATCAAATCGGCGAGCCTGCCTGCGCGCCGCCCACGCCCTGCCCACACGCGCTGCTCACGCGCGCTCCGCGGCGCCTTGCCCGGCGGAGCTGCGCAGCGCCCGTTCGATGCGGCGGTCCGGGACCAGCCACAGCATGGCCGACAGCCAGTACAGCGCCTGTGCGCTCCAGTGCGAGACATAGGCGAGCGGGATGGCGCTCAGGTAGACCAGCGGCGAGAGCTTGCCCTTCCAGTCCCGGCCGAGCGCCCGTTGCAGCAGCGAGCCGGGACCCTGCGCGGCGATGATCGTCTGCTGCAGCAGCAGGTAGGACAGTGCCGCCATCAGCAGCACGAACCCGTAGACCGCTGAGGGCGCGGCGGCAAACTGATTCTCGCCCATCCACGCGGTGGCGAACGGCACCAGCGAGAGCCAGAACAGCAGATGCAGGTTGGCCCACAGCATCGGACCGCTCACGGTCGGGCTGGTATGCAGCAGATGGTGGTGGTTGTTCCAGTAGATGCCGACGTAGACGAAGCTCAGCACGTAGGCCAGGAATACCGGGGCCAGCGGCCGCAGCGCGGACAGGCCCTGCCCCACCGGCGCCTTGAGTTCCAGCACCATGATGGTGATCAGGATCGCGATCACGCCATCGCTGAACGCCTCGAGCCGGCCGCTCGTCATGCGGGGCCGGCGGAGCCCTGCAGCGCGAGCCACGCGCGTGCTGCCGGCTCGGAATCGAATACGTTCGCGTTCGCACCCCGGTTCGTCGCCACGGTGACCGCAAACTTCTGCGGATCGATCATCTCGGCGCGCGCCACCACCGCGACGCTGATCGCGCCGCCGGCCGCCGCGGCCCAGCGCTCACCGATACGGTAGCGGTCCAGCACGCCGGGCTCCCTGGGCAGTTGCAGGCCGTCGGCCAGGATCAGCAGCCGCTCGAGCATCTGGGCCCGGGCCACCACGATCGCGGCGGTGCCCTGCGCGATGGCCTGCTCCAGCGACATCGAACCCTCCAGCCGGTACACCCCGATTCCGTCCGCGCGTTCGATCTGCACCGGTGTCGTCATCGGGTCCCCCTGTGGCTCGCACAAAGTGTGCTCCAGCCGCACCGCGTCGATGGTCCCGCGATAATAGCCGGCGATGATCGCGCGCCGCGAGAATCCGTGGCGCTCGTAGAAGGCGATCGCCAGCGCGTTGTCGGCACGCGCCTCGACCAGCACCCGCAGCAGCCCGAGCTCGCGCGCCGGCTCGAGCAGCCAGGCCAGCAGCCGCCCGCCCAGGCCCTGCCGCCGGTACGCCGGCTGCACGGCCAGCAGCGCCAGGTGCGCATGCGTCTCGCGGTACTGCATGATGCCGAAGCCGAGCAGGCCGTCGTGCCCCGCCGCCAGCACCACATTGCTCGAGCCGTCGGCGATGGCGTGACGCACGCGCGCGCTGTTCCAGCTCCACGGCAGTCCCTGCTCGATGAATTCGCGCGACATGAGCGCGATCGGCGCGGCGTCCGCGCGCGTGGCCAGCCGGAACTGGGCTACCGCTGCCACGCCGGAGCCGGCCCCGCGCAGGCGGCAGCCGCGCCAGCGCGCGAGCGCCGCTGCAGCTGCGCGCACAGCAGCGGTGCGAACTCCTCGGCCACCGCCCGCAGCCCGCGCGGCCCGCCGAGCGCAGCCAGCTGCGTCATCGGGAGGCCCGCATGGCCACAGGGATTGATCCGGCCGAAGGGCTCGAGGTCCATGTCGACGTTCAGCGCGAGCCCGTGGTAGCTGCCGCCGCGGCGGATGCGCAGGCCGACGCTGGCGAGCTTGGCGCCGTCCACGTAGACCCCCGGCGCATCCGCGCGGCATTGAGCATGGATGCCGAAGCGCGCCGCGTATTCGACCACGCTCGCCTCCAGTGCCGTGACCAGTGCGCGCACCTCCAGGCCCGCGCGGCGCACGTCGATCAGCGGGTAGACGATGAGCTGCCCCGGGCCGTGGTAGGTGACCTGGCCACCGCGGTCGATCTGGACCACGGGAATGTCGCGCGGATCGAGCACGTGCGCGCGCTCGGCGTTCATGCCGAGCGTATAGACCGGCTCGTGCTCGAGCAGCCAGATCTCGTCGGGGCTGGCAGCGTCCCGCCCGCTGGTGTAGTCCTGCATCGCCCGCCAGGTCGGCTCGTACTCGCGGCGCCCGAGCCAGCGCAGCCGCGGCGTGCCGGGATCGGCCGCCGGCGACGCCAGGGCTGGCGACGCGTCGGCTTCAGGGGCTCGGGAGGCCTGCATTGTTGCCCGCCAGGGCCTGCTCGGCGCGGTAGCTGGAGCGCACCAGCGGTCCGGACACGCACTCGCGGAAGCCGCGCGCGAGACCCCAGGACCGGTAGCGCGCGAATTCCTCCGGGCTCACGAAGCGCACGACCGGCAGGTGGTTCGCGGTCGGGCGCAGGTACTGCCCCAGCGTCAGGATGTCCACGCCGATCGCGCGCAGGTCATCCATGCACTGTGCGATCTCCGGCTCGCTCTCGCCGAGCCCCAGCATCAGGCTGGTCTTGGTCAGGATCCCGGGCCGGTGCCGTTTGGCATGCGCCAGCACCTGCAGCGTCTGCTCGTAGCCGGCGCGCGGATCGCGCACCGGGTGGGTGAGGCGCCGGACCGTCTCGACGTTCTGCGCGAACACGCGCAGCCCCGCATCGACCACGGTCTCCACGTCGCGCTGCACGCCCTGGAAATCGGGCGTCAGCGCCTCGACGGCGGTCGTCGGGATTGCGCTGCGCGATGGCGCGGATGCAGGCCGCGTAGTGCGCCGCGCCGCCGTCGGGCAGGTCATCGCGGTTCACCGAGGTCAGCACCACGTAGCGCAGCCGCATCAGCGCCACGCTCTCGGCCACGTGCGCGGGCTCCTCCGGATCGAGCCAGCCGCGCGGATTGCCGGTATCGACTGCGCAGAACCGGCAGGCGCGCGTGCAGACCGCGCCCATCAGCATGATCGTGGCCGTGCCGGCGTTCCAGCACTCGCCGATGTTCGGGCATTTCGCCTCCTCGCACACCGTGGCCAGGCGGTGCGAGCGCACGGTGTGGCGTACCGCCTCGTAGCCCGCGCCCGCGGCCAGCGGCGCCTTGAGCCAGCGCGGCTTGCCGGTGCGACTGTGCCCGCCGGACGTTCCCGCCGTATCCGCCGTGCCCTTGGCCCCGGTCGCGTCGCCCTTGATGCCGTCCCGGATGGCCGTGAAGCCCTGCGGCGTCACGTACTTCTCGCCGCTGCGGGCGTCGGCGGCGGTGACGATCGGAATGCGCTTGATGCTGCTCATGGGGAACCGGGGTGTCGTCCGATTCTAGCGGATCACGACCCGGCGCGCGCCGTTCGGCGCCGATTCCGCCAGGCCTTGGGCGCGCCTCATTGCAGGGCTGCCAGCCGCTCCGCGGTGCCGACATCGCTCCAGGCGCCCAGGTAGACCTGGCCGCACAGACGGCCGTCCGCGATCGCGCGCCGCAGCAGCGGCAGCAGCGGAAAGCGGCCCGGCGTGCAGTGCGCGAACAGTTCGGGCCGGTACAGGCCGATGCCCGCATAGGTCCAGCGCGGCGCGCCCTGCTCGAGCACGCGCCCGTCGTCCCGCAGCGCGAAGTCGCCATCCGGCACGTGCGCCGGATTGGGTACCAGTACCAGCTGCGCCAGCGCGTCCGCTGGCACCGAGAGCGCGCCGAAGTCGAAATCGGTGTGGACGTCGGCATTGATCACCAGAAACGGGTCCGGGCCCAGCCACGGCAAGGCCCGGAAGATGCCCCCGCCGGTCTCGAGGGCGGTATCGCCTTCGTCGCTGTAGCGCAGGCGCAGATTCCAGCGTGCGCCGTCGCCGAGCGCGGCGCGGATCGCCGCGCCGTGCCAGCTCAGGTTGATCACCACCTCCGGGATGCCCAGTCGCGCGAGCTTCTCGAGGTGGTAGACGATCAGCGGCTGGCCGCGCACCGTCAGCAGCGGCTTCGGGCACGAGTCGGTCAGCGGGCGCAGCCGCTCGCCGCGCCCGGCCGCGAGCACGATGGCGCGCCGCGGCGGACTCAATGGCGCCCCCGTCGACTCATCGGTGTCGCGGCGGCCTCAGGCGCGCGCCGCCAGCACGCGCGCATTGGCGCTCGCCAGTCGCGGCACCACGTGCGCGTCGAGCCAGTGCGAGAATGCGCGCAGCTCGGGGAATCCGGCGGCCGCCTCGACGACGTAGCCGAGGGTGCGCGGCAGGTCCGCGAGATAGCCGGGCTTGCCGTCGCGGTACCACAGGCGCGCGAAGATCCCGAGTACCTTGAGGTGCCGCTGCAGCCCGGCGAGGTCGAACCAGCGCAGGAACTGCCTGCGGTCCGCCCCGCCCACGCCGCCTGCGGCCACGAGCCGTGCGCGATAGCCGTCCACCCAATGCTCCACCTGCGCGCGCGGCCAGCCGACATAGCAGTCCTTGAGCAGCGATACCAGATCGTAGCCGACGGGTCCGTCGACCGCGTCCTGGAAGTCGATGATGCCCGGATTGCGGTCCCGGGTGACCATCAGGTTGCGCGAGTGGTAGTCGCGGTGCACGAATACGGTCGGCTGCGCGAGCGCTTCCGTACACAGGAACTCGAACACCGTGGCGAGCAGGGCCCGTGCTTCGCTGCCCGGCTCGAACTGCAGGTGACGTACGCAGAACCACTCCGGCATCAGCGCCATCTCGCGTGCCAGCAGTTCGCGGTCGTAACGCGCGAGCGAGCGCGCCATGGCGCCGCCGCGCGTCTGGATGCGCACCAGCGCCTCGAGCGCATCGCCATACAGCGCATCGGCGTCGCCGGGTTCCCCGAGCCGCGCGAGGTAGTGCACGGAACCGAGGTCCTCCAGCAGCACGAAGCCCTGCGCGTGGTCCACGGCGTCGATGCGCGGCACGTGCACGTCGCAGCGCTCGAGCAGCGCGCTGACCTGCAGGTACGGCCCGAGATCCTCCCGTTCAGGCGGCGCATCCATCACGATGCGCGTGGCGCCGTCGGCGCGCCAGGCACGGAAATAGCGGCGGAAACTCGCATCGGCGGAGGCCGGCTCGATCCGGCGCAGCGTGCCGTGCAGCTCGGTCGCCAGCCATCGCCTGATCTGCTCGAACCGCGGATCGTCGTCATTCATCGCTTCGAGGTCTCGCCAGTGACGCCGGGCGCATCACGGTCCGGGCGGGCTGTCATTATAATGGCCGGCACATGATTTCCTCCCCGTACCTGCGCGCGCTCTGTGGCGCAGCTCTCGGCGGCCTACCCTTGCTCGCGGTCCGGGCGGCAGAGCCCCCTTGCAGCGAGTCGTGGAACAGCAGTGCGGCGCAGTGGCTCGCGGCGGCGCCGGTCGCTGCCGGCGTGCGCGCGAATCCGGTCGAATCGGCATTGCGTCGCGATCCGGGAGCGATCGGCGGCGACATCGTCACGCGCTCGGACGCCCTCAGCAGCACGGAGGCGGGGGAGACCGAACTCACCGGCAACGTCGACGTGCGCTTCGGCGCGCGCGAGATCCAGGCCGACCGGCTGACCTACCAGCGCGACAGCAACACGTTCAACGTCAGCGGCACGGTGCGCTACCGTGACCCGCTGGTGCGGCTGTCGGGCGATTCGGGGCACTACGGCGCCGACGGTGCGAGCTTCAGCCATGCGCAGTTCGAGTTCCTGAAGCAGCCGGGTCACGGCAGCGCCGAGCAGATCGCGATGAGCCCGGGCAACGTGCTGACGCTGCGCGCGTGACCTATACCAGCTGCCCGGCGCCGCGCGCCGACTGGCAGATCCGCGCGCGCGAACTGGTGCTCGACACCAACACCAGCCGTGGGGTCGGCTACGGTGCGACCGTGGATTTCGAGGGCGTGCCGATCGCCTACCTGCCCTGGATCTCCTTTCCGCTCAACGAAACGCGCCAGAGCGGGTTCCTGTTCCCCGACGTCGGCACCTCCGGCCGCAGCGGCGGCTCGATCGGCGTACCGTGGTACTGGAACATCGCGCCCAACCAGGATGCGACCTTCACCCCGGGCTACTACACGCTGCGCGGCGCATCGCTCGGCGCCGAGTACCGCTTCCTGACCGGCAGCAGCCACGGTTCGCTGGTCGCCAACTACCTGCCGAGCGATCACGCCTTCGGCGGCGAGCGCAATTCGGTGATCGCGCTGGACCAGACACAGCTCGGCTGGAATACACGCCTCGACGTGGTCGCCGAGAGCGTCAGCGACACCGAGTACTTCGAGGACTTCACGCTCGGCTCGCAGTCGACCAGCACGCCGTTCCTGCCGCGCAGCGTCGCGCTGGTGCATCGCGACGACATCTGGAACCTCAAGGCACAGATGACCGGCTACCAGACCCTCGACGTCACGCTGCCGCTCGATGAGCGCCCGTACGTCCAGCTGCCGGCGCTCAGCGCCAGCGCGCTGTGGGCGCCGCTGCAGTGGTCCGCATTCCGGACCGGCTTCGACAGCGAACTGACCGATTTCACGCGCGCGACCGGGGAGACCGGCTGGCGCCTGGACGCGCGGCCACAGCTCGGACTGGACGTGACCGGGCCCGGATATTTCCTGCGCCCGAGCGTCGCCTGGGACTACACCCGCTATGCGCTGCGCGATGCGCCTACCGCCGATACCAGCCCGTCGCGCAGCCTGCCGATCGTCGACTTCGATGCCGGCCTGCAGTTCGAGCGCCAGGGCGGCGCCGCCGGGCAGCGCAACGTCACGCTCGAGCCGCGCCTCATGTACGTGTACATCCCGTATCGCGACCAGAGCAACCTGCCGGTGTTCGATACCGGGGCGCCCGATCCCAACCTGATCGAGCTGTTCCGGCCCAACCGCTTCGTCGGCCTGGATCGCATCGGCGATGCCAACGCGTTCACGCTCGGCGTCACTACCCAGGTGTTCGAAAGCGCCAGTGGCGTACGCTACCTCAGCGCCACGGTCGGCCAGAGCTATTACCTGCAGAGCGCGCGCGTCGCGCTGCCCGCGCTGCCGACCGACCCCGCCGGAACGACCAGCTCCAATGCGACCTCGAGCCTGATCGGCCAGCTGATCCTGACCGCCTGGCGCCACTGGAACCTGCAGATCGATGCCGCCTCGAATACCACGCTGACGGGCGTGGAGCGCTCGGAGCTGACGCTGCAGTACCTCGCCAGCAGCAGGCAGGTGGCCAACCTCAGCTATCGCTACGAGCAGGGCCAGCTCGAGCAGGCCGACGTGTCGATGGCCTGGCCGATCGGCACGCACTGGGATGCCT
>CAWIQV010000088.1:0-11109 GCA_963838275.1 uncultured Gammaproteobacteria bacterium
GTACCGCCTGGTGAAGGCCGTCGGCATCATGCCCTAGCGTGCGCCGTCTGCCCGCGGCCCTTGGCGCAGTCGCTTCACGCCGCTCACGTGGGCATTGCCAGGTTCGAAATAGCGCAACGGCCGATCGACATCGCGCGTAATGCCGATGCGAACGCTGTTACCAATCCCGCCGATCCGTCGTGCGCTGGCGGCCAGCCACAGCGAGCCGGCAGCGCACAGGTCCGATCCGTCATGGCCGAGATCCACCCGCAATGCCCTGGTCAATCGTCCCGGGCCTCTACCGAGATCGGTCCGCCGCATCGCGCGACCATGGCGGCGTGCCATGGCGTCGATGCCTTCCAGCGGCTCGATCGCGCGCAACAGCACTCCGGCACCCACTCCGGGCGCCTCGCTCGTCACGTTCAGCAGGAACGAGGTCCCATAGCAGAGATAGACATAGGCGTGCCCTCGTTCCAGGAACAGGGACTGATTGCGCCGCGTCTTGCCATGGAATGCATGTCCGGCCGCATCACCGACCGGATAGGCTTCGGTCTCGACGATGCGCCCGCTCAACCTGCCAGTGTCCGTGTCATGGACCACGACCTTGCCAATCAGATAGCGCGCCAACTCCACGGTATCAACCGGAAGCTCCGCCCGACGCAGTCGCCGCAACCGACCGTCGGGTCGGGTCTGACCGGACACTAGGAGCCTGGTGCGCGGCGCAGCGCTGCGAGCTCCGAGCGCAGCGTCGCGACTTCGGCCTCGAGCCGCTCCAGGCGCGCGACGAGCGCGTCCCCGGCCACGTCCGGTGCGCCGGCCGGCGCAGCGGGCTGCCCGGCGATCAGCCCGGCAGGTTGCGCGGCGATCGCGGCCCGCGCCGCACCGTCGGCGACGGCGCCACTGAACAGATGGGCATAGCGCGACTCGCGCCGCCCCGGCTCGCGAGCCAGGCGCAGCACCAGTGCGCCAGCCTCGTGCGCCGAAAGTGCTTCGAGCGCACTCTCGACTTCGCTGACGTCGCTGAAGGGCGCCATGCGGCTCGCGCGCGAGCGCAGCTCGCCGGGGGTCTGCGCGCCGCGCAGCAGCAGCTCGCAGACGATCGCGCGCTGCTGGGGCGTGAACTGCAGCGCGCTGAACTCGGTATTGCAGAAGCGCTGCTGGTACTTCGGCACGCGGCTGCCGAAGCCGGATTTCTCGATGATCAGGTGCTTGCGGGCCAGCCCGTCGACGATCCCCTGCACCTGCTGGTCGGTGAGTTCGAGCACCGGGTCGCGATTGCTCTTCTGGTTGCACGCGAGCACCAGCGCATTGAGCGACAGCGGATACTGCTCGGGGGTCGTGATCTGCTTCTCGATCAGGCAGCCGATCACGCGGGCCTCGAGCGCCGAGAGCTGCGGCGTCATGCCGCCCACCACTGTTCGATCAGCGCGTGCATGCGTCGCCACAGCGGTCCGGGGGTGCCGGCGCCGACCGGCGCGCCATCGAGGCGCGTGACCGGGACGACGCCGCGGGTCGCGGCGCTGAGCCAGATCTCATCGGCACGGCGCAGGTCGCGCCTCGCTGATCGGGACGCGCGCGATACGGAATGTCGATGCCCTGGCGGCGAGCTCCTCGACCAGGCCGCGCGTGGTGCCGGGCAGCAGCCGCGGCGAGTCCGGCGGCGCGCGCAGCTCTGCCCGTCGAGCACGACGTAGACCGTCGAGGCGCTGGCGTCGGTGAGCAAGCCATCGCGCAGCAGGATGGTCTCGGCGGCGCCGGCATCGACGGCCTGCTGGCGCAGCAGCACGTTGGCGAGCAGCGCCACGGACTTGATGTCGCAGCGCGCCCAGCGCGTATCGGTCGCGGTGACGCATGCGACGCCGTGCTCGAGCACCGCGGCGGGCACCGCCGGCAGCGGCGCGCAGAACGCGAATACGGTCGGCTCGATGTCCGGCAGCGGCGCGTGGTTGCGTTCGCGGTCCGCGCCGCGCGAGACCTGCAGGTAGACGTAGACGTCGCCGCCGCCATTCGCGTCGATCGAGCCGCTCGATCAGGAGCGCGCCACTGCGCCGGCATCGTGCGGGATTGCGGATCCGCAGTTCCCCGAGGCTGCGCGCGAGGCGCGCCAGGTGCGCGGCGAGGCGGCGTGCCTGGCCGCGCCGGGCCGGGATGACCTCGTAGACGCCGTCGCCGAACAGGAAACTGCGGTCGAGCGGGGAGATGCGCGCGTCGGCGAGCGGCAGCAGCGCGCCATTCAGGTGGCAGAGCGGCAGCGGCGCGGCCAAGCGCGCTACTTCTGCCACCAGAGCTGCACGCGTGTCGCGCAGCCGCGTCCACGGGCCGCCCAGCGGGCACGTCCGCCGAGCGGAAACAGCGGCACCGAGCTCACCGGCTTGCCCGCGACCACGACTGCAGCGTGCCGACCACGCTGGTGCGCGTGAGCGGCGCGATCAACGGCCGGCGTCACGCTCGCGGAGGTCTGGATGCTGCCGGCCGCGCTGCGCGGCACGACGATGTCCACGTCGCGTGGCCGGCGCCGACGCGCGACGTACTCCTCGTCCGACCTTGAAGACGCGCGGCTTGAGCACCGACGGCGCCGGCGCTGCTTGACGCGTGACGGTCTGGTAGAACGTGAAGCCGTAGTTCAGCAGCGCGGCGCTCGCGTCCTCGCGGCGCCTGGATGCTGGCGGAGCCGAGCACGACGGTGATCAGGCGCATGCCCTGGCGCCTGGCCGAGGTCACCAGGCAGAACCCGGCGCTGTCGGTGTGCCCGGTCTTCATGCCATCGACCGACGGGTCGCGCTCGAGCAGGCCGTTGCGGTTCTGCTGGCGGATGTTGTTCCAGACGAATTCGCGGATCGAGAACAGCGGATAGTACTCCGGGAAGTCGTGCAGCAGCGCGCGGGCCAGCTTCGAGATGTCGCGCGCCGTCGTGTAGTGCGTCGGGGAGGGCAGGCCGCTGCTGTCATCGAAGTGCGTGTCGTTCATGCCCAGCCGCCTCGCGCGTCGCGTTCATCAGCTGCACGAAGCCGCCCTCGGTGCCGCCGACGCGCTCGGCCAGCGCGATCGTCGCATCGTTGCCCGACTGCACGATCATGCCCTTGATCAGCACCTCGGCCGGAACCTGGCTGCCGACCTGCACGAAGGTGCGCGAGCCCTCCGCGCGCCAGGCGTGCTCGCTGATCGTGACCTGCTCGTCGAGCTTGAGCGTGCCGGTCTTGAGCGCGTTGAACACCAGGTAGCAGGTCATCAGCTTGGTGAGGCTGGCCGGCTCCAGGTGCTCGTCGGCGTCGTGCTCGGCGAGCACCGTGCCGCTGGCGGCGTCGACCAGGATGTAGGCGCGGGCATCGACCTGCGGCGGCGCCGTCGGGATGCCCGGCACCGCTCCGGCGCCGCGGTGCGCCGGAGCCGGCGCGGCCGTGGCGGTGGCCGGGGCCGTGGCGTGGGCCGGGGCTGCGGTGTCGTGGGGCGCCATCGCGGTCGCATGGCCAAGGCCGGTGACGCACAGCAGCGCGTACAGAGTGCGGCGCGGATACGGATCGATTCATGCGCGCAGTGTAGCGGCTCGATTCAATCTTGTGCGAGCCGCGCATCGGGGAAGCCGAGCGCCGCCAGGCGCGCGACCAGCGCATCGAACTCCTGCACGCTGCCGATGGGCCCCAGGCGCACGCGCTGCAGCGACTGGCGTCGTGCCCGGTCCCGTGCTCAAGGCTGCGTCGAGGCCCGCGGCCCGCAGCTTCTGCAGCGCACGCTGCGCATTCTCCGGTCGCGCGAACGCGCCGACCTGCACGTAGAAGTGCGGTGCCGTGGTCGCGGTGGCGCCCGTGGGAGCGGCCGGCTCGGACGCGGTCGCCGGCGGCACGGCCTGCGGGGTTGGGAGTGCGGCCTGCGGGGTTGGGAGTGCGGCCTGCGGGGTTGGGAGTACGGCCTGCGGGGTCGGCGGTGCGGCCGGCACGCTGCTCAATCCGACATTCGCCGCGCTCGCCGCAGTGGTCGATACCGGCAGGGCCGCCGGCAGCGCGGGCGCGCCGGGCGTGAGCGCCTCGACCTGCACGAACGCGGTGCCGTTGCGGATCATGTCGAGCTTCAGGGCCGCGGTATACGACAGGTCGATGATGCGATTGGCCACGAACGGCCCGCGGTCGTTGATGCGCACGACGACGCTGCGTCCGTTGGCCAGGTTGGTCACGCGTGCGTAGCACGGCAGCGGCAGCGTCTTGTGCGCCGCAGTCATCGCGAACATGTCGTAGGGCTCGCCGGTCGACGTGCGCAGGCCGTGGAATTCGGTGCCGTACCAGGAGGCGACGCCGCGCTCGACGTAGCCGTTCGCGCTCGCCATCACGACGTAGCGGTGACCGGCGACGTCGTAGAACGGCGGGTTGCCCGAGGCGCTGCGCGGCTCGAAGCGCGGCACGGCATCGGCGGTCGCGTTCAGCTCTTCGGGGCTCGGTGGCACGATCGCCGGCGCGCCCGCGGCGCGCGGCACGGTGGCGTGGCGCGGTGGTGCGTGGGCGCAGGCGCCGAGCAGCGTGGCCAGCAGCGCGGCCAGCAGCGACGGGGTGCGGGCTGGGTGGCGGCTGCTCAATGGCCGACCGCGGCCTCGCCTCCGGGCGCGGATGGCGGTGCGCCCTGGGCCGCATCCTGGAAGGCCTCGCGGTCCTCGGCCATGATCTCTTGCCGGATCGCGCTCGCGAGGTCGCAGACCGCCATCGCATACAGCGTGTAGCTGTTGTAGCGCGTGATCGCGATAGAAATTCTGGAACCCGACCCGGTAGCTCATCGCGTCCTGCTGCGGGGCCGCGAGCAGCAGCGCGGGCGTGCTGTCGGGCAGCGCGGCCTCGACGCTGAAGCCGTGAGCGCGCAGGTTGCCGAGCGTGTCGCTGAGCGCCAGGCGATCGGGCGGCACGAGACCCGGCGCGCCGGCCGGCTGGGCCTCGGCCAGCACCGGGCCGCCATACTGCCAGCCGACCTGGTGCAGGTAATTCGCGGTGCTCGCGAAGATGTCGCCCCAGTCCGTCCACAGGTCCGGGCGCGGCGCATGCGATGCGCTGACCGCGAACTTGCGGAAGCTGCTCGGCATGAACTGCAGCGCACCCATGGCGCCGGCGTAGGAGCCGCGGATCGCGAGCGGATCGAGTCCTTCCTCGCGCGCGAGCAGCAGGAACTCGGCGAGCTCCTTGCGGAAGTAGGCGGCCCGCGGCGGATAGTCGAAGCCGAGCGTCGCGAGCGCGTCGATCACGCGATAGCGTCCGGTGATGCGGCCGTACTGCGTTTCCACGCCGAGCACCGCGATCAGGTACTCGGGCGCGACCTGGTATTCGGCCGCGATCTGGTCGAGCAGTTCCCGGTGCTCGCGCCACAGCTGTGCGCCGGCCTCGATCCGCGCCTGCGTGAGCATGCGCGCGCGGTACTCCCACCACTGCAGCACCTTCTCGGCCGGGCGCGTCATCGCCTCGATGATGCGCGGCTGCGGCTCGGCCGCCGCGAGCAGCGCTCGCGAGCCGCTCGCGCTCGAAGCCCTGCGCGACCAGCTGGTCGATGAAGCTGCGGATCTCGGGCCGGCTGGTGTCGAAGCGCGCGATGCTGGCACTCGCCGTGCGGCGCCGGCGACCTGCGCATCCGTGACCGTGGGCGTCGGGGACGGGCGGCGGAACCGGGCCGGCGGCGGGAGCCTGGGCTGCGGCCGGGTGCGTCAGCGTCGATGCGCCCAGCGCCAGCGCCAGCAGCAGTGCGATGCGCGGCATGGCGTTCATGAGCCGACCAGCTTGCGGTGCGAATACAGGCCCATCAGGATCCCGAAGCCCGCCAGCAGCGTGACCACCGAGGTGCCGCCGTAGCTGACGAGCGGCAGCGGCACGCCGACCACCGGCAGCAGCCCGCTGACCATGCCGGCATTGATGAACACGTAGACGAAGAACGTCAGCGCCAGGCTCAGGGCCAGCAGTCGCGAGAACGTGTCGTTGGTCTGCATCGCGAGCCATACCGCGCGGCTCACGATGAACAGGTACAGCGCGAGCAGCAGCACCAGTCCGACCAGCCCGAATTCCTCGCCGACCACGGCGAAGATGAAGTCGGTCGAGCGCTCGGGCAGGAACTCGAGCTGCGCCTGGCTGCCGTTCATCCAGCCCTTGCCGAACACGCCGCCCGAGCCGAGCGCGATCTGGCTCTGGATGATGTGGTAGCCGGCGCCGAGCGGATCGGTCTGCGGGATTCAGGAAGGTCAGCACGCGGGTGCGCTGGTAGTCGTGCAGGAAGTTCCAGCCGAGCGTCGCGGCGCCGATGCCGAGCAGCGCGAGGGCCGCGATGATGCGCAGCGACAGCCCCGCCATCAGCACCAGCAGCGCGCCGCTGGCCGCGATCAGCGCCGCGGTGCCGAGATCCGGCTCGACGGCGACCAGCCCGGCGGGCACCAGGATGATCAGCGGCGAGCACGCACAGCGAGCGGAAGTCCGGCGGCAGCGGCCGATCGCGCAGGTACCAGGCCGCGAGCATCGGCACGGCGAGCTTCATGATCTCCGAGGGCTGGAACTTGAACAGCCCGAGGTTCAGCCAGCGCTGCGCGCCCTTGCCGATGACGCCCGAAATGGCGACCGCGAGCAGCAGTACGACGCCGATGCAGTACAGCCATGGCGCCAGCCGGCGCAGGAAATTCGGATTGGCATGCGTCAGGATCAGCATCGCGGCGGCGCCGAGCGTCAGGCGCAGCAGCGTACGCAGGATCGTATCCACGCTCTGTCCGGAGGCGCTGTAGAGAATGACGAGACCGTAGGCCGCCAGCAGCCCGAGTCCGGCCAGCAGCGGGCCGTCGAGATTCAGTGCCGACAGCAGCTTCGCCGACGAGAACAGCGTACGACGCGTACGCGCGTAGCCGGCTTCCTCGATCATCGCCATCAGTCGTCCGCCCGGGCTTCCGGCACCGTGATCTCGTCCGGGTTCGCCGTGTTCTGGCGCAGCAGGTAGGCATCCATGACCCGGCGCGCGATCGGCGCGGCGGCGCTCGCGCCGAAGCCGCCGTTCTCGACCAGCACCGCGACCGCGATGCGTGGCGCCTCGACCGGCGCGAACGCGATGAACCAGGAGTGGTCCTTGAGGCGTTCGGCCACCTTGTCGGTGAGCCGCTCGCTGCGCGAAACGGTGAACACCTGCGCGGTGCCGGTCTTGCCGGCGATCGTGTAGCTCGCGCCCTTGCTGATCGCGGCCGCGGTGCCGTAGGTCGCCGCGCCGACCATGCCGTTGCAGCACCGTGTCCCAGTCGGCGTCGCTGACGCCCGACACGGGGGGGTTCGCGGTCGGTGGAATCGGGGTGATGTGCCCGGCGAGGTCGCGCACGCCCGTGACCAGCCGCGGGCGGAAGCTCTTGCCGCGCTCGGCCAGCACCGCCGCGACGTGCGCGAGCTGCAGCGGCGTGACCAGCAGGTAGCCCTGGCCGATGCCGAAATTCACGCTGTCGCCCGGGAAACCAGACCTGATCCGCGGGACGCTTGAAGGCCTGGCGCTTCCATTCCGGCGAGGGCAGCAGGCCGGGCTTCTCGCCGCTGATGTCGATGCCGGTGAGCGCGCCGTAGCCGAACTGGGTCAGGAAGTTCGCGATGCGCTCGCCGCCGACCGTCGCGGCGAGACCGAAGAAGTACACGTCGCAGGACTTCGCGATCGCGTGGGTCAGGTCGAGGTAGCCGTGCCGGCCGGTCTTGCCCTCGCGGAACAGCAGGCTGCTGCCGGGCAGGTGGAACACGCCGGAGCAGAACTCCTGGCGGTTCGGGTCCACCAGGTGGTAGGTCAGGGCGGCCAGCGCGAGCGCGGGCTTGATCGTCGAGCCCGACGGATAGGTGCCGCGCAGCGCGCGATTGAGCAGCGGCTTGTCGATGTCGTCGGACAGCGCCGCGTACTCGCTGCGGGTGAGGCCGCGCGCGAAGCTGGCCGGGTCGAACCCCGGCTTGCTGGCCAGCGCCAGCACGTCGCCGGTATTCGGGTCGATCGCGACCACGGCGCCGCGGTGATCGCCGAGCCCGTCCTCGGCGGCCTGCTGGGCCTGCAGGTCCAGCGCGAGCACCAGGTCTTCGCCGGCGACCGGAGGCAGCGAGTGCAGCTCCGGAGCGTACGCCCCCTGGCGCTGCACCGAGCGGCCCTGGGCGTTCACCAGGATCTCGCGAAAGCCGTTCTTGCCGTGCAGTTCGCGTTCGAACGCACTCTCGATGCCGAGCTTGCCGATCAGCGTGGTGCCGGCATAGCTGCTGCGGTCGATGTGCTCGAGGTCCTGCTCGCTGATCGCGCTGACGTAGCCGAGCGCGTGCACGCCGAGCTGCGCCGTGCGGGTAATGGCGCGTCTGCCGCGTCGCCAGGTCGACGCCCGGGAACTCATAGCGGTGCACCGCGAAGCGACCGATCTCCTCGTCGGTGAGCCGCAGCCGCACCGGCACGTTGTCGAAGCTGCGGCGCGAGAGAATCATGTGCCGGGTGTCCTCGACCTCCTCGGCGTCGATCAGGCCGAGGGCGGCCAGCCGCCGCAGCGTGTCGTCGAGGTCCGGGACCTGTTCGCGGATCAGCTCGAGCTGGTAGGCGGGCTCGTTGTCGGCGAGGACCTTGCCGTTGCGGTCCAGGATCAGGCCGCGGCTGGCCGGAATCGGGTCGAGGCGCACGCGGTTGCCCTGCGACAGTTCGACGTAGTAGTCGTGCCGCCAGACCTGCAGGAACACCAGACGGCCGACCAGCGTCAGCACCAGTGCGCTGATCACGACCATGGCCCCGAGCGTGCGCTGCGTGAAGATGCGCTGCTCGTTCCAGCGGTCCTTGATCCGAACGCGCGATGACAACTAGGGGGTCCTTGGCAGGGGCGATTCAGCGGTTGGTATGGAACCGGCCGAGGATGCCGACGACGAGCGGCCACACCAGCCCCCCCGTCACGGTGTGCAGCCAGCGTGCCGGATTGGACAGCGGATGGCCGCTCCAGCCATCGATCACCCACAGCACGAATTCATAAACCATCAGCGCCGCGAATACAAACAGCGACTGCTCAAAAATCGGCTTGGCACGCACCAGCAGGTGCAGGCGGATCGCCAGGTAGCTCGCCACGCACAGCGCCAGCGCGTGCTCGCCGAGCAGCGAGCCGTCGAACACGTCCAGCGCGAGCCCGCTGCCGAAGCCGAGCAGCAGTCCGCCCGCCCGCGGCATCATCGTCGACCAGTACAGCACCGTGAGCACCAGGAACTGCGGCCACAGGATCGCCGCCCAGGTGGGCAGAGGCACGATGGTCAAGACCAGCGCGATCACCGCCGTGACCACGATCGTCAGGCCCAGGTGCGGGTCCCTCATGGATCCGCATCCGGCAGCTTGGGCGCCGGCTTCGGCAGCACCGCCGGCGCCGGGGCGATCGGCGGATCGGGCGCCGGGGCGGCCGGATGCGCCGGTTCGAACTGCAGCAGGATGACTTCGCGATCGCGATCCACGCTGGCGAGCGGCTGCGCGCGCACCTGCGCCAGCAGCTGATTGGCCTCGCGTCGCACGCCGCTGATGCGGGCCACGGGCAGCCCGGCCGGGAACACGCCGCCGAGTCCGGAGCTGACCAGCAGGTCGCCGCTCCTGACGTCGGAGTTGACCGCCAGGTAGGGCAGCACCAGCTCGCCCGAGCTGCCGGCGCCGACCGCGATCGAGCGCAGGCTGTTGCGTGTCACCTCGACCGGGATCGCATGCTCGGGATCGGTCGCGAGGATCACCTCGGCGCTCCACGGACCGAGCCGCGCGACCTGGCCGAGTATGCCGTTGGCGTCGACCACCGCCTCGTTGACGACCACGCCGTCGCGGCCGCCCTTGTTGATCACGATGCGCTGGCGCAGCGGATTGGTCTCGACACTGATGATTTCGGCCAGCTGCCAGTGCCGGATCAGCGGCGGCAGCGCGGTGCGCAGGCCGCGCAGCTCGGCATTCTCCTGCTCGAGCGCCGCCGTGCGCATCACCTGGAGTTCGAGCTCGCGCTCGTGCTGCCGCAGCCGCTGGTTCTCCGCGCGCAGCGCCGCCCCGCTGCGCAGGCTGTCGCTGAGCACGCGCCAGCCCAGACCCGGGGAATTCACGAGTTCCTGTACCGGCAGCGCCGCCGCCTCGAGCCCATAGCGCAGTCGCTGCACCCAGTGCCCGCGCTGGTCGTAGTACATCAGCAGTACGGCGATGACCGCATAGCCGGTGAGGCGCAGGCCCGGAGAGGCCCCGCGGCCATACAGTGGTCGATCGACAGCACTGCCGAAGACCGCCACGGCCTTCGCGCCTTCAGCGCCCGGTCCGCGCCGGGGTCACCAGGGCACCGCGGCGCCCTGGAGCGGGTTCCGGCGTGTCATTCCAGGCCGAAATGTCCGGGCCCCATCTGGTCCATGAGTTCGAGGATGCGCCCACCCCCGCGCGCGACGCAGGTCAGCGGATCGTCGGCAACGACGACCGGCAGCCCGGTCTCCTCCATCAGCAGCTTGTCGACGTCGCGCAGCAGCGCGCCGCCTCCCGTGAGTACGATGCCGCGCTCCGCGACGTCCGCCCCGAGTTCCGGGGGTGTCTGCTCCAGGGCCTGCTTGACCGCCCCGACGATGCCCTGCAGCGGTTCCTGCAACGCCTCGAGGATCTCGTTGCTGTTGAGCGTGAAACTGCGCGGCACGCCCTCGGACAGGTTGCGACCCTTCACCGACAGCTCGCGCACCTGCGCTCCGGGATACGCCGAGCCGATCTCGATCTTGATGCGCTCGGCCGTCGCCTCGCCGATCAGGATCCCGTAATTGCGGCGAACGTAGTTCATGATCGCATCGTCGAAGCGATCTCCGCCGATCCGGGCCGAGTTGGCATAGACGATGCCGTTGAGCGACAGCACCGCGACCTCGCTGGTACCGCCACCGATATCCAGAACCATCGAGCCGCGGGCCTCCTGGACCGGCAGCCCGGCGCCGACCGCCGCGGCCATCGGCTCGCTGACGATCGCGACATTGCGCGCCCCGGCGCCTTCGGCCGATTCGCGGATCGCGCGGCGCTCGACCTGGGTCGAGCCGAAAGGAACGCACACCAGCACCCGCGGAGAGGGCTTCAGGAAGCGATTGCCGTGTACTTTATTGATGAAGTACTGCAGCATCTTCTCGGTGTAGGTGAAATCGGCGATCACACCGTCCTTCATCGGCCGCACCG
>CAWIQV010000089.1:0-10378 GCA_963838275.1 uncultured Gammaproteobacteria bacterium
TCGCGCTCGGCAGCACCGCGTGGCGCCTGCGTGTCGGCGCCACCGCGACGCCGCTGATGGGCGGCCCGTGGCGTGTCGCGGTCGTCGTGATCATGACGGTCGCCGTGCTGCTGAGCTTTCGCACGCTGAACGGGGTGTCCGCCGGCGCCAGCCTGCTGGTGGCGATGGCGGCGCTCAAGCTGATGGAGACGCACCAGGCGCGCGACTGGCTGATCGTGATCGGCTCGGCGCTGTTCCTGCTGCTGGCGGCCTGCCTGGACGCGCAGGAACTCTGGCGCCTGCCGCTCTATGCGGCGGAACTCTGGCTGCTGTGCACCGCGCTGTACGCGCTCGGTCCCGGCAATGCGTCGCAGCCGCCCGCGGCGCTGCTGCGCGCCGCAGGGCCGCAGCCTGCTGGTGGCGCTGCCACTCGCGATCGTGCTGTTCCTGTTCTTCCCCCGCCTGGCCGGCGCGTTCTGGGCGGTGCCGCGGCCCGATGAGGCCAGGACCGGACTCGGCGATGACATGAGCCCGGGCAGCATCTCGCGGCTGGTCGAGTCGGACGAGCCTGCGCTGCGCGTGCGCGCCGAGGGCCTGCTGCCACCCCCGACGCAGCGCTACTGGCGCGGGCCGGTGCTGCATGACTTCGACGGCTATACCTGGCGTCGCCGGCGCACTCCGCCGGGAGCGGCGCCGGCGCTGGAATTCTACGGCGAGAGCTACCGCTACGAGGTCACGCTCGAACCCAATGCGCACCAGGTGCTGATCGGCCTGGACATGCCGCGCCCGGACGGGCAGGCGCTGCAGCTGGCGCGTCCGACCTTCGACTATCAGCTCATCGTGCCGCAGGTGCTCGACCGGCCGCTGCATTACCAGCTGGAGTCGTTCCCGCACTACCGCAGCACCGGGACGCTCGAGTCCGGCCGCGCGGCGCCTGGATCTGAACCTGCCCCTGAACCGCAATCCGCGCAGCGTCGAACTCGCCCGCAGCCTGCGCGCCCAGGCCCCCTCCGACAGCGCGTTCGTCGATGCGCGTGCTCGACTACTTCCGCCGCGGCAATTTCGAGTACACGCTCACGCCACCGCTGCTCGACCCGAACTCGATCGATGACCTGCTGTTCCGTTCCCACGAGGGCTTCTGCGGGCACTATCGCGTCGGCCTTCGCGATGCTGATGCGTGCCGGCGGCGTACCGGCACGGGTCGTGACCGGCTATCTCGGGGGGCAGTGGAATCCGTTCGGACGCTACCTGCTGGTGCGCCAGGCGGACGCGCATGCCTGGACCGAGGTGTGGCTCGACGGACGCGGCTGGATGCGCGTGGATCCGACGTCGGTCGTGGCCCCCGCTCGCCTGACCGACGGGTTCGATCCGCTGGGCGCGGCGGGCTTCGGCACCGACCGCCGCTGCGCTCCGCCGCTGTGGATGCGCAGCACCGTACAGGCCTGGCAGGCGATGAATGCGTGGTGGCAGGACCAGTTCGTGAGCTTCAATTTCGCCAAGCAGCTCGGCCTGCTGGGCTGGCTCGGGCTTCCGGGCCACGACTGGCGCGAGCTCGCGCTGCTGCTCGCGGCCGGCGGCGCCCTGTGGTCCGCGCTGATCGCCTGGCGCATGGCCCCGTCGCTCGCGCGCTCGCGGCCCGACGCCCTCGGGCGGGCCTGGCTGGCGCTCGAGCGTGCGGTGCGCGGGCGGGTCGCCCCGCGCCTGCGCCATGAAGGGCCGATCGCCTTTGCCGACCGCGTCGCGCAGCACGCGCCGCAGCTGGCCGGGCAGTTCAGGCCGCTCGCCGTGCGCTATGCGAGGCTGCGGTACGGGGCCGGCTGCAGCGCCGCGCAGCTGCAGCAGTTCCGCCGCGCGGTGCGCCTGTTCCGCGCCCGGGCGCGCTGCTTAAGGCCGGAGCTGGATCCCGGACGCGCGCGAGCAGCGCAGCGCCGCCGGCGAAGAACAGCAGCAGCACGAGGATCGAGAGCCGCTGGTTGCCGCTCGCGATCGCGACCACTCCCATCGCCAGCGGCCCGAGCACCGCTGCGAACTTCGCGAGCATGTTGTAGCAGCCGAAATACGCGCCGGAGCGCTCTGGCGGGATCAGGCGGGTGAAATACGAGCGCGACAGCGCCTGCACGCCCCCTTGTACGGTACCGACGATGGCGGCGAGCACGTAGAACTGGCGTTCCGTGCGCATGAAGTACGCATAGACGGTCACCGCGACGAACACCGCCAGTCCGAGGTAGATCGCGCGCCGCGGCCCGATGCGATCACCCAGCCGTCCGAACAGCAGTGCGCACGGAAACGACACGAACTGCACCAGCAGCAGCGCCTGGATCAGTGCACTGGTGGAGAAACCGAGCTTGGCGCCGAAATCCACCGCCATCTGCTGCAGCGTGGCGATGCCGTCGATGTAGAGCCAGTAGGCGAGCAGGAAATGGAGCACCGGCCGGTCGGACAGCACCTGCCGGATCGTCGACCATAGATCGCCCAGCCGGTGCCCGCCGCGGTCGCGGCCGCCTCCGGCACCGCCAGGAACAGCGGCAGCGTGAACAGCACCCACCACAGCGCCACGTCGAGGAAGGCGACGCGCGTGGCCGCGCGTCGCGTCGGACAGATGGAACGCGTGCGGATGCAGCACCATCACCACGTTGACCAGGAACAGCAGCCCGCCGCCCAGATAGCCGAGCGCGAATCCGAGCGCCGACACGCGGTTGGCCTGCGCCGGCGTGGCCACCTGCACGATCAGCGCATCCTGGAACGAGGAGCCGGCGAAGAAGCCGACCGAGGCCAGGGCGAACACCACCAGCGCCAGCGCCCAGTGCCCGGCACCGATCACCGCCAGCGCGGCCGTAGCGAGCCGCGCCGAGCGCGGTGGAGACCGCGAACCAGAGCTTCTTGGCTCCGCGGCGGTCCGCGAGCGTGCCGAGCCATGGCGCGATCAGCATCACCACGCAGGCTCGCGCCGGAGTTGGCGAGCCCGAGGTAGAAGGTCGAGCGCGTACCGGCCAGCGCCGCCGCCCAGTACTTGTCGAAGAAGATCGGGAACAGTCCGACCAGCACCGTGGTCGAGAACGCGTGGTTGGCCCAGGCCGACATGCCCCAGGCCCATTGCGCCGCCCGCGCTGAGCCCCGGTTGGTCACGCGGAGGCCGCGACCTGCTCGCGCGTCTCGTGGAAGGCGATCTCCGGCCAGCGCTCGAGCGTGAGCTGCAGGTTGACCCGCGAGGGGGCGAGGTAGACCAGCGCGCCGCGCGTGGTCGAGCGCCAGGTGATCGTAGGCGCGGGCCCGGAACTCCTCGAGCTTGCGCGCATTCGCGGCACTGACCCAGCGCGCGGTATGCACGCCGATGGTGTCGAACACGCACTGCACGCCGTACTCGTCGGCCAGCCGGAACGCGACCACCTCGAACTGCAGCTGACCGACCGCGCCCAGGATCAGATCGGCGTTGCGCAGCGGACGGAACAGCTGCGTCGCGCCCTCCTCGCACAACTGGTCGAGCCCCTTGGCCAGCGCCTTCATGCGCAGCGGATCCTTGAGCACCGCGCGCCGGAAGATCTCCGGGGCGAAGTTCGGGATGCCGGTGAAATGCAGCGACTCCCCCTCGCTGAAGCTGTCGCCGATGTTGATCGTGCCGTGGTTGTGCAGGCCGATGATGTCGCCGGCGTATGCCTCCTCCGCCTGGGTGCGGTCGGCGGCCATGAAGGTCAGCGCATCGGCGATGCGCAGCTCCTTGTCGAGGCGCACGTGGCGAATGCGCATGCCGCGCTGGTAGCGGCCCGAGCACAGGCGCAGGAACGCGATGCGGTCGCGGTGGCCGGGGTCCATGTTGGCCTGGATCTTGAACACGAAGCCGCTGAGTCGCGGCTCGATGGCCTCGACGCTGCGCTCCCGGCAGGCGCGCGGCAGCGGCGCCGGCGCATGCGTCACGAACGCCCGCAGCAGCTCCTCGACGCCGAAGTTGCTGATCGCCGAACCGAAGAATACCGGGGTCTGCCGGCCGGCGCGGTAGGCCGCGCTGGTCGAACGGCGGGCTCGCGCCGCGCACCAGCTCGATCTCGGCGCCGAAGGCCGCCGCCTGTTCGCCGAGCAGCGCCGCCGCGTCGGGCGAGTCCAGGCCGTCGATGACCCGGTTGCCCCCGACCCGCCCCCGCTCGCCCGATTCGTAGACGTAGATGCGGTCCTCGAGCAGGTGGTAGATGCCCTTGAGCTCGCGTCCCATGCCGATCGGCCAGGTCACCGGCGTGGTCTCGATCTTGAGCACCCGTTCGATCTCGTCCAGCAGCTCGATGGGCGAGCGGCCGTCGCGATCGAGCTTGTTGATGAAGGTCATGATCGGCGTATCGCGCAGCCGGCAGACCTCCATCAGCTTGATCGTGCGCTCCTCGACGCCCTTGGCGCAGTCGATCACCATCAGCGCCGAATCGACGGCGGTGAGCGTCCGGTACGTGTCCTCGGAGAAGTCCTCGTGCCCCGGCGTGTCGAGCAGGTTCACGATGCACTCGCCGTACGGGAACTGCATCACCGAGCTGGTCACGGAGATGCCGCGCTGCTGCTCGAGGCGCATCCAGTCCGAGGTGGCGTGGCGCGTGGCCTTGCGGCCCTTGACGGTGCCGGCCATCGTGATCGCGCCGCCGAACAGCAGCAGCTTCTCGGTCAGCGTGGTCTTGCCGGCATCCGGATGCGAGATGATCGCGAAGGTGCGTCGCCGCGCGATTTCCTGCTCGAGCGTGCTCATGCCTGCAGCGGATCTGGAGTGTTGCCGGAAGGGGCGCGGGATTCTAGTCGATGTCGCGCCGGAGCACGATCGCGTCCTCGCGACCTTCGCTGGCCTGGTAGTAGCCGCGACGCACGCCGATCTGCTGGAACCCGAGCGACTGGTAGAGCCGGATGGCCGCGGTATTGGAGGGCCGGGCCTCGAGGAAGGCTTCGCGCGCACCGGTGCTCGCCGCCGTCTGCAGCAGGTGCCCGAGCAGGCGCCGCCCGATGCCGCGGCATCGATACGGATCGGCCACACAGACGTTGAGCAGATGCGCCTCGCCCGCGCCGACGCTCATGATGCCGTAGCCGACCAGCACCACGTCGATCTCGACCACCCGGCAGATGTAGTTGACCCGCAGGCAGTCCCGGAAGATCCCTTCGGTCCACGGAAACGCGTAGGCCGCGCGCTCGATGCGCACCACGCCGTCGAGGTCCGAATCCCGCATCGGCCGGATCGCGAGTTCCGGAATCTCGAGGGTGTCGGACCGTACGGCCGCCATGCTGCTGTTCCCGTCGTCCGCGGGCGGCGCCGCTCAGCCGCGTCCGGCAGCCGGCCCGCGCCGGAGCGCGAGCTCCGCGCGCACCAGCTTCAGGTCGGTCCAGGCCTTGCGCTTCTCGCCGGGACTGCGCAGCAGGTAGGCCGGATGATAGGTCACGATCAGCGGCGTCGCGCCCCGGCCGAACTGGTGCACCTGACCCCGGAGCCGGCCGATCGGCGTATCGGTGGCGAGCAGGTTCTGCGCCGCGATGCGCCCGAGGGCGAGGATGAGCGCTGGCGCGATCAGGTCGACCTGTTGCTGCAGGTAGGGCATGCAGCAGGCCACCTCCTCCGGCTTCGGATCCCGGTTGCCCGGCGGACGACACTTGAGCACGTTCGCGATATACACGCTCTCGCGCGGATGGCCCATGGCGCGCAGCATCGAGTTTAGCAACTGACCGGCGCGGCCCACAAAAGGTTCGCCGCGGGCGTCCTCGTCGGCGCCCGGAGCCTCGCCGATCACCAGCAGTTCGGCGCGTCGGGCGCCGACACCGAATACCGTCTGGGTCCTGGTGCGCGCCAGCTCGCAGCGGGTGCAGGCGCTGACCGCGGCGCGCAGCGTCTCCCATGCGTCGGGCCCGGCCGCGGACGCGGCCGTGGGCGCGCCGGCGGGCAGCACGGCGGCGCACGACTCCGAGGCCGGCGCGCCGCTGGCCCGCGACCGCCACTGGTCGATGCCGAGCGCGTCCAGATAGCGTTCACGCCGACTCATTCGGCACCCGGGTTGCGGCCGCCCGCGCGGGCCTGGCGGTTCCGGCGCCGGATGCGCCGCCACACCGACTGCAGCGGCGCCCACAGCGCATAGGAGCCGAAGATCGCGAGCAGCACGATCGGCGGAAACGGCGCGATCACGACGAAGCCGAGCGCGACGACGACCAGCCAGATGAAGCGCACCGGGCGCGTCAGGTCGAAGCTCTTGAAGGTCGGATAGCTGAAGCTGCTGACCATCAGCGCACCGGCCGCCGCGGTGATCAGGAACGCGAGGATCAGGCCCGGCAGGCCGGGCTCGCGCCACTCGCTCGATCCCCACAGGAACGCCGCCACCACGGCGGCAGCCGACGGACTCGGCAGGCCCTCGAAATAGCGCTTGTCCTGCACCCGCGAATTGAACTTCGCCAGCCGCAGCGCCGCCGCACAGGCATAGAAGAACGCAGCCAGCCAGCCGAAACGGTACCAGGCCTTGCCGTACTCGGCGATGCGCGCGACGCCCCATTGGTAGGACACGATCGCGGGCGCGAGCCCGAAGGCGACCATGTCGGCGAGGCTGTCGTATTCCTTGCCGAACGCGGTCTCGGTGCTGGTCAGCCGCGCCACGCGGCCGTCCAGGCCGTCGAAGATCATGGCGATGAACACCGCCATGCCGGCCCGCTCGAAGTTGCCGTCGATGGCGGCGATGATCGCGTAGAAGCCGAAGAACAGGCAGCCGGTGGTCAGCAGGTTCGGCAGCAGGTAGATGCCGCGCGGCTGGCGGCGCGAACCGGCCGGTCCTCGGGATCCATGGGGCCGACATCATAGGCAGCTCGCGCCGCCAAGGCAACCCGCCGGGCGCGTCGGCGGTTCGGGCCGACCCTCTGCTAGGATTGAGATCCCGTGCGCCCTGGCCACTCGAGGTCTCGCCGCTGCATGCGCCTTTCGCGCTATCCCGATCAGATACCGTCAAGGAAACGCCGTCCGAGGCCGAGGTCGTCAGCCACCAGCTGATGCTGCGGGCCGGGCTGATCCGCCGGCTGGCCGCCGGCATCTACAGCTGGCTGCCGCTGGGCCTGCGCACGCTGCGCAAGGTCGAGCAGATCATCCGCGAGGAGATGAACCGCGCCGGCGCGCTCGAGCTGCTGATGCCGGCGATCCAGCCGGCCGAGCTGTGGCAGGAGTCGGGGCGCTGGAGCGATTACGGTCCCGAGCTGCTGCGGCTGCGGGACCGGCACGAGCGCAACTTCGTGGTCGGACCGACGCACGAGGAGGTCATCACCGACATCGCGCGGCGGGAGCTCAAGAGCTACCGGCAGCTGCCGGTGAATTTCTACCAGATCCAGCTCAAGTTCCGGGACGAGGTGCGGCCGCGCTTCGGCGTGATGCGCGGTCGCGAGTTCATCATGAAGGACGCCTATTCCTTCCATGCCGACGAGGCTTCGCTGGCCGAGGGCTATGCCGCGATGCGCGCGGCCTATGCGCGCATGTTCGAGCGCATGCAGCTGAACTTCCGCATCGTGCAGGCCGACACCGGCGCGATCGGCGGCAGCGCGTCGGAGGAATTCCAGGTGCTGGCCGGATCCGGCGAGGACGCGATCGCGGTCTCCGACGGCGACGGGTTCGCGGCCAACCTGGAGCTCGCGGCGGCGCTGCCGCCCGCGACGCCGCGCGCGCCGCCCACGCGCGCCGCTGGAGCGCGTGCCGACTCCTGGTGCGCGTACCATCGAGGAAGTCGTGCCGCACTGCAGGTCGGCGCCGAGCGCTGCATCAAGACGCTGCTCGTGGCCGGCAGCGCCGGCACGCCGGTGGCACTGCTGCTGCGCGGCGATCACGAACTCAATGCGGTCAAGGCGCAGAAGCTGGACGGGGTCGCCACCCCGCTGCGCCTCGCGACGGCGGCCGAAATTCAGGCCGCCACCGGCAGCGAACCGGGCTTCCTCGGGCCGGTCGGTCTCGACGGGGTGCGCCTCTACGCCGATCACGCGGCGCTGGCCGCCTCGGACTTCGTGTGCGGAGCCAATGCGCGCGACCTGCACCTGACCGGAGTGAACTGGGGCCGCGACCTGCCCGAACCCACCGCCGCCGACCTGCGCAACGTCATCGAGGGCGACCCCAGTCCCACCGGTAACGGACGCCTGCGCATCGTGCGGGGCATCGAGGTCGGTCATATCTTCCAGCTCGGTCGCAAGTACAGCCAGGCGCTGCAGGCCAGCGTGCTGGACGAGGCCGGCGCCCCGGTCACGATGCTGATGGGCTGCTATGGCATCGGTGTGACGCGCATCGTGGCCGCGGCGATCGAGCAGAATCACGATAGCCATGGAATCATCTGGCCGGACCCGATCGCACCGTTCCACGTCGTCCTGGTACCGCTCAATGCGCAGAAATCCGAACGCGTCCGCGCCGTCGCCGAGTCGCTCTACGCGCTGCTCGGCGCGGCCGGCATCGAAGTGCTGTACGACGACCGCGACGCGCGGCCGGGCGTCAAGTTCGCGGACGCGGAACTGCTCGGCATTCCGCACCGCATCGTCGTCGGCGAGCGCGGTCTCGAGGCCGGCACGCTCGAATACCGCCATCGCCGTGCCGAAGCCAGCGAGGACTTTCCGAAGGATGCCGCACTGGAATTCCTGCGTTCGCGCCTGCGGCTCTAGCGCCACGCGCCGGTTGCTGGGCGCGCTGCTGGGCGCGCTGCTGATCGCCGGCCTCGCCGCCCTCGCCGGCGGCATCGCGCCCGCCGCGGCCGCGACGCCGGCCGGCCCCGCGAGCGACGCGCAGCAGGATCCGGAGCTGCGCGCCGTCGTGCAGGGCGCGATTGCGCAGGCGCAATGCTTCGCCGACCAGTACGACTCGGCGGTCTGGTACGCGCTGATGGAACCGAAGCTGCGCCGCTATGTCATGGACGACCGCCAGCGCGTCGAGATCCTGCAGACCGTCTACTGCGAGACGCACCGCCGGGACGTCACGGCGCTGCCTCCGGGACTGGTGCTGGCGGTGCTCGATGTCGAGAGCCGCTTCGATCCGTGGGCCGTGTCCAATGCCGGTGCGGTCGGCCTGATGCAGGTGATGCCGTTCTGGCCCGAGCAGCTCGGCATGCGCCGCTACGAGCTCACGCACATCGGCGCCAACGTGCGCATGGGATGCGCGATCCTGCGCTACTACCTCGGGCAGGAGCGGCGCGACGTGCGCCGCGCGCTGGAACGCTACAACGGCAGCGTCGGCCACCGCGACTACCCCGACCGCGTGATCGTGCGCTGGACGACCTACTGGAAGGGCGCCGACGATCTCGGGCGCGCGGCATTCAACCGGTCGTGAACGCCGTCGGCACCGCGGACGGGGCCGCGAGCTCGACCACGACCACTTCGCGCACCTTGGCTGCCGATGGACCGATCCAGAGCCATTCGATGAACTCCCGCACGGCGGGCTCGCTGCCATACACCAGCACCTCGACGCGCCCGTCCGGCAGGTTGCGCGCGTGACCGGTGAGCCGCAGCGCCTGCGCGCGCCGCGCGGCGCTGGCGCGATAGTGGACACCCTGCACCCGTCCGCTGACGTGGCAGCGCCGCGCGTGCAGCATCGGGTCACCAGCGGACGATTCGGCCATCGCGGCAGTGTTCCGCGTTCAGGCCGTGAGCGTCAACCGGCCCGCTGCGTCGCCCGGAACGCGCGCTCGATCGGGTAGACTCGCGGCGATGACCGAAATCCTCGTGGTCTACTATTCGCGCACCGGCAGCACCGCGCAGCTCGCGCGCCACGCCTGTCGCGGCATCGAATCCGTCGTCGGGGCGAGTGCGACGCTGCGCACGGTTCCGGCGGTCAGCGCGAGCAGCGAGAGCGCGCCCCAGGCGGTGCCCGACCAGGGCCCGCCGTATGCCACGCTCGCGGAGCTGCGGCGCGCCGATGGGCTGCTGCTCGGCAGCCCGACCCGCTTCGGCAACATGGCCGCCCCGCTGAAGTATTTCCTCGACTCGACCTCGGCGCTCTGGCTCGATGGGGCCCTGTCGGGCAAGCCGGCGGGCGTGTTCACCTCGACGCAGAGCATGCATGGCGGACAGGAGAGCACGCTGCTCACGATGATGCTGCCGCTGCTGCACCATGGGATGGTGCTGGTCGGGCTGCCCTACACCGAGGCGGCGCTGAACAGCACGCGCAGCGGCGGGTCCCCGTACGGCGCCTCGCACGTCGTGGGTGCGCAGCCGGGCCTGAGCGCGGAGGAAATCGCGCTGGCGCAGGCGCTGGGGCGCCGGGTCGCCGCGCTGGCCGTGGCACTCAAGGCCCAGCCGCACCAGGGTCCAGCACCGCGCGGATGAACGGCACCGTCAGCCGCCGCTGGGCCTGCAGCGCGGCCTCGTCGATCGTGTCGAGCAGCTCGTAGAGGGTGCGCAGGTCGCGCCGATAGCGCCGCTGCAGGTAGATCGCGGTCTCCTCCGGCAT
>CAWIQV010000090.1:0-8710 GCA_963838275.1 uncultured Gammaproteobacteria bacterium
CGCTGAGCCTGACGCCGGGGATTTCCGCGTATCTGCTCGCCGTGGCCGTGTTCGTGCCGACCGCAGGTTGGGCGAGCGACCGGCTGGGCGCGCGCCGGCTGTTCGCCTCGGCGATAGCGCTGTTTACCCTCGCCTCGCTGTGCTGCGCGTTGAGCCCCACCCCGACGCTGTTCTTCGCGGCGCGTGCGATCCAGGGCGCCGCGGCGGCGTTCATGTCGCCGGTCGGACCGGCTCGTGGTGCTGCGCGAGAGCGCCCGGCAGCACATCATGGAGGCGATCGCGATCATCACCTGGCCGGCGCTGATCGGCCCGGTGGTCGGCCCGGCGCTGGCCGGTGTGATCACGACCTACGCCTCGTGGCGCTGGATCTTCCTGATCAACCTGCCGCTCGGCATCCTCGGAGTCTGGCTGGTGCTGCGCGTGGTCCCGGAGCACCGCGGGCACGCGGCATCGCGCTTCGACCTGACCGGATTCGCACTCACCGCCACGGCACTGGCCACGTTGATCGAGGGGCTCACGAACGCCTCCGAACCCGGCGGCGCGAATGCCCGTCTGGCCGGCGCGCTGATCATCACCGGCCTGCTGTCCGGGCTCGCCGCGGTACGCCACGCGCTGCGGCGGCACGCACCAATGCTCGATCTGCGCGCGGTACGGGTGCCGAGCTTCGCGATCAGCACCATGACGGCTGGCATGCTCGCGCGCACGGCGATCCAGAGCACGCCGTTCCTGCTGCCGCTGATGTTCGAGATCGGCTTCGCGATGCCGCCGCTCGGCGCCGGCCTGATGCTGCTGGTCTACATGGTGGGGAACCTCGCGATGAAGAGCATGACCACGCCGCTGCTGCGCCGCTTCGGGTTCGCGCGCGTGCTGCTCGTCAACGGCTGCCTGTGCGCGCTGATGATCGGTGCCTGCGGTGAACTCGAACCCGGCATGGCGCGCGCGCTGACCTGGGCGGTCCTGCTGTTCGCTGGCATGACCCGCTCCATGCACTTCACGACGGTCAATACGCTGGCGTTCGCCGACATCGTACCCGCCGAGCGGGCGGGCGCCAGCACGCTCGCCGCGATGGGACAGCAGCTCGCGTCCACGCTCGGCGTCGCGTTCGCCGCGCTCGCGCTCGGCGTGTCGCAGCACTGGCGCGGCGCGCATGCGCCCGGCCTGGCGGATTTCCGCCACGCGCTGTGGGCCGCGGCGGCCATGATGCTGGCGGCGACGCTGTGGACGCTGCGCCTGCCGCGCGACGTCGGCGCCGAGGTCGCCGGTCGCGCCTGAGGCACCGGCCGGTGCGTTGCGGGCATCCGATCTGCCCTACAATGCGGTGGCCGTTCCGGCGCCGGTAGCGAGGCCTGCCGCATGCTGATGGACCCTCGATGCTGATCGACTACCTGCGACTCGTGCTGTTCGCGGCCGCCCTGCTCGCGGGGGTGCAGGTGCCGGGTTTCATCGACCAGTATGCGAAGCGCGTGAGCGCGCACGAGATCGAGGTCGCGACCGACTTCAGGGCCTTCCAGGATACTGCCGACCGGTATTTCGGCGGCCGCGTGGACGCGCTGATCGCACACCATGCCGCGAGCGCCGACGCGCCGTTCCGCGACGAGGCGGCGGCGATCGCCACGATGTACCAGCGGCTGCTGGCACTGCGCGCCGAGCTCGCGGCCCTGCGTGGCCCGCTGGTGGCGCAGCTGCTGCACGTGGTACTGCGCCCGGACCGGGCGATCCTCGCCGAGACCCGTGCCGCGTACAGCTACACCGTGCCGTTGAACCCGTCGGCGATCGCGTGCGGTCTCGCGGCCGGCACGCTCGCGGCGCTGTGCGTCGAGGGGCTGCTCCGGGGCCTCTGGCGCCTGCTGCAGTCGGCCACGCGTACCCGCATGCTGGCGCGATGATGCAACGCCCCCGCCACGGGCTCCGCCCGCTGCTCCAGTGCCTGCTGCCATGGCTCGCGGTGCAGCCGGTGCTGGCATTCGATTGCGCATCGCTGGCGCAGGGCTCCGTGGCTGCCGCGGTGATCGGCCTGCCGAGCGGCGGCGCCCAGGTGGACTCTGCCCAGGCGATCGAAGACGCCGCGAACGGTGCCTACTGCGCGCTGCAGGGCGCGATCAGGCCACTGGACCCCTCGGCGCCGGAGATCAGGTTCCGGGTGAACCTGCCGCAGACCTGGAACGGCAAGGCGGTGCAGATGGGCGGCGGCGGATTCGACGGACGGGTACCGCCCGCGACGAATTCGGTGTTCGCGGACCCGGCGCAGCCGACCGCGCTCGGGCGCGGGTTTGCGACCTTTGCCAGCGACAGCGGCCACCAGGCGCAGCCGGGCCAGGACGCCGCCGCGTTCGCACTGAACGCCGAGGCGCTCGCGAATTTCGCCGGTGAACAGCTCAAGAAGACCCACGACGTCGCACTGGCGCTGATCCGGCAGGCCTACGGGCGTGCGCCGCGGCGCGTGTATTTCCAGGGCAATTCACAGGGCGGGCACGAGGCGCTGACGGTCGTGCAGCGCTACCCTGCCGACTACGACGGCGCCGTGGCGGTGCATCCCGTCTATGACCTGACCGCCCTGCACCTCGATGGCGTGCTGCTGGGCCAGGCACTGTACGGCACGCCCGGGGCCTGGGTGCCCCCCGACAAGCTGGCGCTGGTATCGGCTGCAGTGCTGCAGCGTTGCGATGCGCTCGATGGGCTGCGCGATGGCATTATCGGCAACGTCAATGCGTGCCGGCGCGCGTTCCGCCTGCAGGCGCTGCGCTGCGCGTCCGGCGGCGATGACGGGCCCGGGTGCCTGTCCGATGCGCAGCTCGCCAGCTTCCGCCGCTTCGCCGCGCCGATGCCGCTGCAGGTGCAGCTCGCCGGCGGTATCGACACGTTCCCGGGCTGGCCGATCCTGGAGGGCGGATCGATGGCGGGCGCGTTGTTCACGCCGTTCGGGACCTCGCCACAGCGACCGGCGCCGGGCACCGCAGGCGCCGCGTTCGCGTGGATGATGGGCGACCAGACCGTGCGCTACCTGCTGCTGCGCGATCCACGGGTCGATACGCTGCAATTCGACCCGCATCAGCATCGCGATGCGCTGCAGGCCCTGTCGCGGCAGCTCGATGCGAGCAGCCCCGACCTGTCGGCGTTCCGGGAGCACGGCGGCAAGCTGCTGCTGATGCACGGGACGGTGGACATGGCGGTGCCGCCCCTGAACACGATCCGTTACTACGAGCAGCTGCAGGTCCGATACGGCAGCGCGCTGCGCCAGTTCGCGCGCCTCTATATCGCCCCGGGCTTCGGGCATGGGGACGGCAGCTTCGTGGTCGGCTGGGACTCGCTCGGCGCGCTGGATGCGTGGGCGGATCGCGGCCTCGCGCCCGGGCCGCAGGTCGCCACCGATACGAGGCAGCCCACTGCCGGACGGACGCGTCCGCTGTGCGAATACCCCCGCTACCCGCGCTACCGCGGCTCCGGAGATCCGAACCGGGAAGCCAGCTTCCGCTGCGCGATGCCCTGAAGCGACCCCGGCCGGTCAGGCCCGCGGGGCGGGAGCCGGCACGGCATGCACCCGCTGCGCGGCGATCTGCAGCACCTCGGTGATCAGCCCTGCGCGCCACGGATTCACGGCTTCCCAGTAGTCCGGCGCGCGCCGCCGTTCGATGATCGCGCGCGCACTCGCCGCCAGCAGGAACGCGTAGGTCTTGTCGTCGTCGAACTGGCCGCGCTCGAGCACCACCCAGTCGAGCACGGTGTCGGTGGCCTGCTCCGGCGGCGTCGCGTCATTGCACGAATCGGACTCCCAGCGCCGCAGCACCACCGATACCAGCAGCCAGGACTTGCCGTCGCGGTCCTGCTGCAGCGCGCACAGCCGGTAGCGGGCGTCGAAGATCCCGTAGCGGTGCTCGATCTGCCCGAGTGCCAGGCTGGCATCGTTCAGCTCGCGCCGGCTGCCGGCGCGCTGGAACAGCGGAAAGGCGGGGTGCGGATTGGCCACCCGGCCGGTCTGCGCGTCCACGTCCGGCGAGCTGGCGCTGACGCCGAAGGCCGCCTGGTACGCATCGTCGAGCGAGCGCTGCGCGCCGCGCGGCATGGCCTGGAGCGCGTGCTGGAATCCGTCGCCCGCGAACGCGGTGGGGGTCTGCTGCAGCTCGAGAGCCGCCGTCCCCAGCACCGGAGGGCCCGCCGACGTACCGAGCACCGCCTGGCGCAGTTGCGTATTCTGGCTGTAGCAGCCACTGAGCAGGCCGCTCGCGAGCAGCGCGAGCTGCAGCGCACACCGGCGCGCTCGTGCGCGCCCCGGATCCTCACCCTGGTTCGTCACTTCCGTGTACCCATCCTGTGCCGGGCCACAGCCCCCCCAGCAGGAATGATATACCGCCGCCAGCTGTCTGGTGGACAATCGCGGCCATGATGCGCTATCTGCCCGTCGCAGTCGCGGTGCTCGGCTGCGTGATATTCGGTGCCCTGCTGGGCCAGCCCGGACTGTGGGCACCCCTGCTGTTCGCGTTGTGTGCGCTGCTCGCGGCGATCGGACTGTGGGACATGCTGCAGAGTGCGCACTCGCTGCGCCGCAATTACCCGATCCTCGCCAACCTGCGCTTCCTGCTCGAGGAAATCCGGCCCGAGATCCGGCAGTATTTCCTCGAGAGCGACCTCGACGGCGCACCATTCAACCGCTCCAAGCGCGCGATCGTGTACCAGCGATCCAAGGGTGAGATCGACAAGCGGCCGTTCGGCACGCAACTGGACGTCTACGGCGAGCAGTACGAGTGGCTCGCGCACTCGATCGCGCCGCAAGCGCCGCCAAGCCACGACTTCCGCATCGTGGTGGGTGGCCCGGACTGCACGCAGCCCTATTCGCTCTCGGTGCTGAACATCTCGGCGATGAGCTTCGGCGCGCTGAGTGCCAACGCCATCCGCGCACTGAACCGCGGCGCGCGCCTCGGCGGCTTCGCGCACGACACCGGTGAAGGCGGCTACAGCGTGCATCACCGCGAGTTCGGCGGCGACATCATCTGGGAGATCGGCAGCGGCTATTTCGGCTGCCGGCATCCGGATGGCAGCTTCGATCCGCAGCAGTTCGCCGTGCAGGCGGCCGAACCACAGATCAGGATGATCGAGATCAAGCTCTCGCAGGGCGCCAAGCCCGGTCACGGCGGCGTGCTGCCCGGTGCCAAGGTCACGCCCGAGATCGCCGCCGCTCGCGGCGTTCCGGTGGGCCAGGACTGCATCTCCCCGGCGCGTCATTCCGCGTTCTCGACGCCGCTGGAGATGATGGCCTTCATCGCCCGCCTGCGCGAGCTGTCGGGCGGCAAGCCGGTCGGCTTCAAGCTCTGCATCGGGCACCGCTACGAGTTCATGGCACTGGTCAAGGCCATGCTCCACAGCGGCGTGACCCCGGACTTCATCGTGATCGACGGCAAGGAGGGCGGCACGGGGGCTGCGCCGCTCGAATTCACGGACCACCTCGGCACGCCGCTGCGCGAGGGGCTGGTGTTCGCCCACAACTGCCTGGTGGGCGCCGGTCTGCGCGATCGCATCCGGCTCGGCGCGAGCGGCCGCATCATCACCGCCTTCGACATGCTGCGAGCGTTCGCGCTCGGCGCCGACTGGTGCAACTCGGCGCGCGGCTTCATGTTCGCGCTCGGGTGCGTGCAGTCGCTCTCGTGCCATACCGACCGCTGCCCGACCGGCGTCGCGACCCAGGACCGCTGGCGACAGCAGGCGATCGTCGTTCCATTGAAGGCCGAGCGCGTCGCGCGCTTCCACGGCAATACGCTGCGCGCGCTCGCGGAACTGGTGGGCGCGGCGGGCCTCGAGCGTCCCGGCGCGATTCATCGCGGCATGATCATGCATCGCAGGCCGCCGCACGAAGGACGCAGTTTCGCCGAAATCTATCCGGAGCTGAGCCCCGGTGCGCTGCTGCGCGGCGACGCAGACGCCGGCTATCAGCAGTCGTGGGCGCAGGCGCGCGCCGACAGCTTCGCTCCCGCCCATACAATCGCTGCGGCCCGTACGATCGCTCCCGCGGGTACATAGGTAGTCTCCACGTGGCGGCCCTGCGGTGCGCGGGGGCACCATGCGGCGGCCAGGGATGCGCGTACGCAGGGAGCGCCGATGTTTCGATTCGACCCGTATTCGCCGGTCGTGGATGCCGACCCTTTTCCGCTGTACCGGGCGCTGCGCGACCAGCATCCGTGTTTCTGGAGCGAAGAGGCGCAGATGTGGGTGCTGTCGCGCTACGCGGATATCTTCGGCGCACTCTCGAACTGGCAGACCTATTCCTCGGCCCGCGGCAATCTGATGGATGAACTGCCGAACCGCGCCGGCGCCACGCTCGGTACCACCGATCCCCCGCGGCACAACCGCCTGCGCGCGCTGATCCAGTATGCGTTCGAGCGCCGCAATCTCGAATCGCTGGGCCCCGCCGTACGCACGCTGGTCGCGACGCAGCTCGGGGAACTGCGCGACTGCCGCCAGTTCGATTTCGTCAACGACTTCATCGCGAAGGTCACGGCCAAGATCCTGTTCCGGATCCTCGGCCTGCCGCCCGGCGACGACCAGCAGGTGCGCGAGCGCGCGGTGCTGATGGTGCAGTCGGATCCGGTGTCCCGGCAGAAGGGGGCCGAGCACATCGCCGCCTACAACTGGATGCAGTCCTACGCCGCCGCCGTCATCGCCGAGCGGCGTGCGCAGCCGAGGGAAGACCTGATCTCCCACTTCTGCAGCGCCGAGATCGACGGCGAGCGGCTGGCCGAGCGCGAGGTACTGCTGACCACCACCACGCTGATCATGGCCGGCATCGAATCACTCGGAGGCTTCGCGGCGATGTTCGGGCTGAACCTGGCCGACTACGGCGATGCGCGGCGCGCGCTGGCCGCGGACCCGGCGCTGATTCCGGACGCGATCGAGGAATCGCTGCGCTTCAATACCTCGGGGCAGCGCTTCCGTCGCTGCGTCATGCAGGACACCACCGTACACGGGCAGACGATGCGTGCCGGCGAATTCGTATGCCTGGCCTATGGCTCCGGCAATCGTGACGAGCGACAGTTTCCCGACGCCGACACCTACGACATCCGGCGCAGGCCCCGCGGGCATCTCGGCTTCGGCGGTGGAGTGCACGCGTGCCTCGGCTCGATGGTCGCGCGGATGGCGGTCCGGATCATCTTCGAGGAGTTCCTGCGCGTGTTCGCGGATTTCGAACGCGTCGAAAGCCGGTTGCCGTGGATGCCCTCGACCACGTTCCGCAGTCCGATGCGGCTTGCACTGGCGGTTCAGCGGCAGCATTGAAGGCCTGCCAGCCGGCAGGCCACGGCCGCCATCTTGAGGCGATCAGGGCCGCGCGGCGCCGTTGCCGGCGCTCGGGACGAGCCCGCCGTGCGATGGGACGGTGCTTATTTCGCGCGGCGGCCGCGGGCCACCGCGAGCGCGCCAAGCAGCAGCGTCAACCCGCTCAGGGCCGATGCCGGATCGATCTCGGGTGCGGCAACCGCCGTGGGCCCGGGTGGCAGCACGGTGGCCGCGACCGCGACGCCGGCCGACGCCAGCAGCAGCAGTGCAGCGCCGATGTATCTGGACATGCCATTCTCCTGCGAACGAACCGCTATCGAATATACGCCCGGGCGCCGTGATCCACATCCCGTTGCGCGCAGCCGGGAGCGCACTTAAGTCAAATGCGGTCATGGAAAAGTGTGCGGTGGTTCACAGTCTGCGCATCGCCCAGTCTGCGCATTAACTTTGCTTAATGGAGTACCCGGCCGCGTTGCGGCTAGCATCCAGTCGTTCTCGCCCGGCGTCCGACGGACGTGCGGGCGATCGGGGGGGTCCATCGCCAGCGCCATACTCGAAGGCTCGAGTTCCACGAGCCGTTCCCAACGGTTGCTGGCCAGACACCGGGTCACTGGCACGCGCGTGGGTCCGCAGCAGGGCTGCGCGTCCGGCCGCAGGCAATGGTCAATGCAAGGAATAGCGATGCACAGCAGATACGCGAGAATCCTACTGGCTGCGGCCAGCCTGTCCTGGTTCGCCGCGACCGCGACCTCCGCGGCCGACGCGGCCCGGCCGGCGCCGGTCGTGATGACGCAGTACGGCGCAGTCCGCGGCTACAACGATGGCAGCGTCAAGGTCTTCAAGGGCGTGCCCTACGGTGCATCGACCGCCGGCGCCAATCGCTGGCTGCCCGCGAAGCCACCCACACGGTGGAAAGGTGTCCGTGATGCGACCCGGTATGGCGCGATGTCCCCGCAGCCATTCGGCGCACCGATGCCGGAAGAGACCGCGATGCTGCAGCGCGGACCGATGTCCGAGGACGTGCTGACGCTGAATATCTACACACCGGCCGTCGGACGCCACGCGGCCTCGCATCCGGTCATGGTCTGGTTCCACGGCGGCGGCTTCGCCGCGGGCTCCGGCAACGCGACCTCGTACAACGGCCACAACCTCGCGGAGAAAGACGGCATCGTGCTGGTGACCGTGACCCACCGGCTGAACGTGTTCGGCTTCCTCTATCTCGCCGACCAGTTCGGTCCTGCCTACGCGGACTCCGGCAACGTCGGCATCCTGGATGCGGTCGCGGCACTGCGCTGGGTGCGCGACAACATCGCCAGCTTCGGCGGCGACGCGAACAACGTGACGATCCTCGGGCAGTCGGGCGGCGGCGCCAAGGTCACGACGCTGATGGCCATTCCGGCCGCGAAGGGACTGTTCCGGCACGTGATCGCCGAGAGCGGCGCGGCGATCC
>CAWIQV010000091.1:0-28354 GCA_963838275.1 uncultured Gammaproteobacteria bacterium
CGTCAGCGGGCTCGCCAGCAGGGTGCGGGCTCCCGCGCCCTGGCGACCCTCGAAATTGCGGTTGCTGGTGCTGACCGAGTACTCGCCCTTGCCGACGAGGTCGCCATTCATGCCGAGGCACATCGAGCAACCCGATTCGCGCCACTCCGCGCCCGCGTCGATGAAGATACGGTCCAGTCCCTCCGCCTCGGCGGCCTGCTTGACCTGCTGCGAGCCGGGAACCACCAGCGCACGTACGCCCTTGGCGATCCTGCGGCCCCGCAAGACCTGTGCGGCGCTGCGCAGATCGGAGATCCGGCCGTTGGTGCAGCTGCCAATGAATACCACATTGACCGGTTGGTTCCCGATCGGCTCGCCGGCCGTCAGCCCCATGTAGGCGAGCGCCTTGTCGAACACCGGGTCGTTGCGGCGCACGGGGACGGAGCCGGAAACCGGTACCACCATGCCCGGGTTGGTGCCGTAGGTGACCATGGGCTCGATCGCGGAGCCGTCGAGGGTCACGCTGCGGTCAAAGGTGGCATCCGGATCGCTCGGCAGTGTCGCGCCAGTCGCGCGAGGGCACGCTCCCAGGCTTCGCCCTTGGGTGCCCGAGGCCGGGTCGCCAGATAGGCATAGGTGGTCTCGTCCGGCGCGATCATGCCCGCGCGCGCGCCGGCCTCGATCGACATGTTGCACACCGTCATGCGCTCTTCCATGCCGAGCGCGCGGATCGCCGGGCCGCGGTACTCGAGCACGTGGCCCGTGCCACCCGAGACCCCGATCTCGCCGATGATCGCCAGGATCAGGTCCTTGGCCGTCACGCCCGGCTCCCAGCGTGCCCTCGACCTGGATCGCGAAGCTCTTCGGGCGGCGCTGCAGCAGGCATTGGGTCGCCAGCACGTAGCCGACTTCGGTGGTGCCGATGCCGAAGGCGAGCGCGCCGAAGGCGCCGTGGGTGCTGGTGTGGCTGTCGCCGCAGACCAGCGTCTGCCCCGGCTGCGTGAGCCCGAGTTCCGGGCCGATGATGTGCACGATGCCGCGCTGCGCGCTGCGCAGCCCGAACAGCTCGATCCCGAATTCCGCGCAGTTGCGCTCGAGCTCCCGGATCTGCTGGGCCGCCGACTCGATCTCGATCGGCGCGCCACCGAAGATCTGCTCGGTGCGGGTCGGACTCGAATGATCGATGGTCGCGAGCATCAGGTCGGGACGGCGCACCTTCAGGCCGCGCTCGCGCAGCACCGTGAAGGCCTGCGGCGTGGTGACCTCGTGGATGAGGTGACGGTCGATGTACAGCACCGCCGGGGTGTCGGCGGTCTCGGCGAGCACCTCGTGGTGCTCCCAGATCTTCTGCAGCATCGTCTTCATGTCAGTTCACAGCACGGCGGCGGCGCGCGCCGGGACCTGCGTATCGACGAAGTCGAGCCAGCCCCACTGATCCGGCGTCGCGAGCGAGAACAGGCCGAAGAACGCCTGCTGCAGCTGCTCGGTGACGGGTCCACGCCTGCCATTGCCTATGACCAGGCGGTCGACCGAGCGGATCGGCGTGATTTCGGCGGCAGTGCCGGTGAAGAACAGCTCATCGGCGAGGTACAGCAGCTCGCGTGGCATCGACATCTCGCGCACCTCGAGTCCGAGCTGCGCGCCAGCTTCATCACGGTGTCGCGGGTGATGCCGCCGAGTACGGAGTGTGCGAGGCTGCGGTGTGAGCAGGACGCCATCCTTGACCAGGAACAGGTTCTCGCCCGCCCCCTCGCTGACGGTGCCGTCCGGGGCAAGGCCGATGCCCTCGGCGAAGCCGAGCCGCTTGGCCTCCTGGCTGATGAGCTGGCTGGACAGGTAGTTGCCGCCGGCCTTGGCGAGCGCCGGCAGCGTATTGGGCGCCACGCGCTGCCAGGAGGAGATGCACACATCGACTCCGCCGGCTTCGCTCTCGTGTCCGAGGTACTTGCCCCATTCCCACGCGGCGATCGCGACGTCCACGGGCGGGTCGACCTTCGGGGCCACGCCGATCTCGCCGTAGCCGCGGAAGGCGATCGGCCTGATATAGGCGCCACGCCGCAGGTCGTTGACGGCGACCACCTCGCGCGCAGCCGCGTTGAGCGCATCGGCGCTGAACGGGATCTGGATGCGGTAGATCTTCGCCGAGTCGTACAGGCGCCTGGTGTGGTCCTTGAGGCGGAAGATCGCCACTCCCCTGGGCGTCTCGTAGGCCCGTACGCCTTCGAACACCGAGGAGCCGTAGTGCAGTGCATGCGCGAGCACGTGCACCGTGGCCTTTTCCCACGCGACGAGCTTGCCGTTGAACCAGATGAACGGGGTGGCGGGTATCGGCATCGTTGCGGCTCCTACACGGCGGTCTGGGCGATCCGGGCCGCCGCCTCGCGGCGCTCGGACGCGGGCTTCGCGCCCGACTTCTGCGAAAGCTCTATGCGGTTGATCACCTCGAGCAGCGCGCGGCTGGCGGCCTCGACGATGTTGGTGCTGACGCTCGAGCCGCGGTAGCTGCGGCCATTCATGTCCACGTAGAGGATCGCTTCGCCCTGCGCGTCCTCGCCGATCGGTCACCGCGTGCACCTCGAACTTGCGCACCGTCACGTTGATGCCCGTCGCCTGCACGATCGCCTTGTACGCCGCGTCGACCGGGCCATCGCCGCGGCGCTTCGCGCGTCGACGCTGCGACCATCAGCATGATGCAGGCGCACGCTCGCGCGCGCCTGCGCGCCGCTATGGGACTCGACCGTCGAGGTCCTCGAGCGTCCACGGACCGCTCGGCGTGTCCCTCGGCACGCAGCACCAGCGCCTCGATGTCGCCGTCGAACAGTTCCTTCTTGCGATCCGCGAGCGCCTTGAACTCCTCGAACACCCGGTTGAGCTCGAGCTCATCGAGCTCGAAGCCGAGCTGGTTCACCCGGTCCCGGAACGCGTGGCGACCGCTGTGCTTGCCGAGCACCAGGCTGCTGCGCGGCAGGCCCACGTCCTCGGGGCGCATGATCTCGTAGGTGGTCCGGTTCTTGAGCATGCCGTGCTGGTGGATGCCGGATTCGTGCGCAAACGCATTCTCGCCGACGACCGCCTTGTTGCGCGGTATCGGCACGCCCGTGATGCTCGAGACCAGGCGGCTGGTGGGATACAGCCGAGCGGTCTGCACACCGGTCTGCAGGTTGAAGAATGCCGCGCGGGTCGTCAGCGCCATCACGACTTCCTCGAGCGAGCAGTTGCCGGCGCGCTCGCCGATGCCGTTGATCGTGCATTCGATCTGGCGTGCCCCGGCCACGACGGCGGTCAGGCTGTTCGCCACCGCCATGCCCGAGATCGTCGTGGCAGTGCACCGAGAGCGTTACCGCATCGATGCCGCGCACGTGCTGGCGCAGGTAGCGGAACAGCTCCCCGAATTCGTCGGGCACCGTGTAGCCGACCGTATCCGGGATGTTGATGGTGGTCGCGCCGGCCTCGATCGCCGCCTCGACCACCTGCGCCAGGAAGTCCAGCTCGGTACGCGAGGCATCCTCGGGCGAGAACTCCACGTCCTCGCACAGCTCGCGCGCGATCTTCACGCCTTCGACTGCCCGCCGCACGATCTCCTCCTGCGCCATGTTCAGCTTGAACTGCCGGTGGATGGCGCTGGTGGCGAGGAACACGTGCAGTCGCCGGCGCGCGGCGGGGGCGAGGGCGCGGGCCGCGAGTTCGATGTCCTCGCGCGTGCAGCGCGCGAGACCGGCAATGATGGGACCCTGCACCTCTCGCGCGACCGCCTGGACCGACTCCCAGTCGCCGCGGGATGCCGCTGGAAACCCGGCCTCGATGACATCGACGCCCAGCTCGCCGAGCGCACGGGCGACGCGCAGCTTTTCCGGCTGCGTCATGCTGCAGCCCGGGGCCTGCTCGCCGTCGCGCAGGGTGGTGTCGAAGATCAGCACTCGGTCAGTGGTCGGATTCATCGCGCTCTCCATCGCCGGCGGATCGTTCCAGAGTCGTGCAAAGTGCGCGCGAGGCGCCGGGCGGCGCTCAGCGCGCCTCCTTGAGCCACGGCATGCGTGCGCGCAGCTTCTCGCCCACGCGCTCGATCGGGTGCTGCAGGTCGGCCTTGAGCAGTCGGGCGTACTCCTTGGCACCGGTTTCGTTCTCGGCGATCCACTGGCGCGCGAACTTGCCGCTCTGGATCTCCTTGAGGATGCGCCGCATCTCCTTCTTGGTGCGTTCTCCCACCACGCGCGGCCCGCGGGTCAGGTCACCGTACTTCGCCGTGTCGCTGATGAAGCGGTGCATCTTCGACAGCCCGCCCTCGTGCAGCAGATCGACGATCAGCTTGAGTTCGTGCAGGCACTCGTAGTACGCGACTTCAGGCTGGTAGCCGGCGTCGACCAGCGTCTGGCAGCCCTGTACGACCAGCTCCGTGGCGCCGCCGCACAGGACGGCCTGCTCGCCGAACAGGTCGGTCTCCGTCTCCTCGGCAAACGTGGTCTCGAGCACGCCGCCGCGCGTGCCGCCGATGCCGTCCGCGTAGGCCAGCGCCTTCGCGTGGGCCTTGCCGGTCGCGTCCTGGGCCACCGCGATCAGGCACGGCACGCCGCGACCCTGCTGGTATTGACGCCGCACCAGGCCACCGGGGCCCTTGGGCGCGATCAGCACGACATCCAGGTCCTTGCGCGGCTTGATCTGCTTGAAGTGGATGTTGAAGCCATGGGCGAACAGCAGTGCCGCGCCGGGCTTGAGCGCCGACTTCACGTCGGTATAGAGCTGGCCCTGGGCCAGGTCCGGAACCAGCATCGCGACCAGGTCCGCGCCGGCCACCGCGGCCAGCGGTTCGGCGACCTCGAGGCCATCGCGCCTGGCGCTTTTCCAGCTCTTCCCGCCCTTGCGCACGCCGACGACGACATCGAAGCCGCTGTCCTTGAGGTTGAGCGCGTGCGCGCGCCCCTGGCTGCCGTAGCCGAGCACCGCTATGCGCGCGCCCTTGAGCGCCTTCCTGTCGACGTCTTTCCTGGAATACAGTTGCATCGTTCGAAAACTCCCCTGCTACAGCATTGGTCAACAAAAAACCCCGCATCGGTGGCCGGTGCGGGGTTTTGGTGATTGTCCGTGTCCTGACTTCAGAAACGCCGGCAGTACCAGCCCGCACCGCTCCGGAGGAGCAGTAGATCTACCAGCAGTACGAAAGGACCAGAAGAACTATAGGGCTGCATGGCGCGCAACGGGTACTTGTGACGGCCCGAGCTTAGCATAGCGCCCGCGGGGGTCTCAATGCGTTCTGTTCGGGCGCATTCCGCTAAGCTCCGGTTCGCGATGCAGACGCTTCTTCACAGCCCGTCGTCCGAGCAGCAGGCCGCCGCGCTGCCGCTGTGGCTCGCGACCGAGCAGGGCTTCCCGGCACTGCGCGAGTCCCTGCCACCCGCAGCGCGCGCGTGGGCCGGCGCGCAGGGCTTCGTCGCCGAGCGCCATCGCACCCTGGCCGTGCCCGGCGCGGACGGCAGCGTGGCTGGTGCGCTGCTGGGCCTCGGCAGCCTGCCGGTGGTCGAGCAGCTGTGTCTGTGGGATGCGGCGCTGCTGCCGGAGCGCCTGCCCGCGGGTACCTACCGCGTTGCCACGCCGCTCGGCGCAGCGGCCGCGACCCAGTTTGCGCTGGGGTGGTTGCTCGGCACCTACCGCCTGACCCGTTACCGCGGTACGCCCGCTCCGGCGCCTGCCCAGAATGCGCTGATCGCACCGCCCGGCGCGGACCTGCGCTATGCGCAGGCCGCCGCCGAGGCGATCGGATACGCGCGCGACCTCATCAATGCGCCGGCCAATGAGCTGGGCCCTGCGGAACTGGTCGGCGCCGTCCAGCAGCTTGCGGCGCAGCATGGAGGTTCGGCGATCGTCCACAGCGGTTCGGAGCTCGCACGCGAGTTTCCGCTGGTTGCGGCCGTAGGCGCCGGCAGCGCGCGCGCGCCGCAGCTGGTGGACTGCCGGTGGCCACGACCTGGCGCGCCGCGCGTGACGCTCATCGGCAAGGGAGTCTGCTTCGATACGGGCGGGCTCGATCTCAAGCCGGCCACCGCCATGGTGCTGATGAAGAAGGACATGGGTGGCGCGGCCTGCGCAATCGCGTTGACGCGGCTGCTGCTGGAGCTGGCTGCTCCGGTCGAATTGCGGCTGCTGATCCCGGCGGTCGAGAACAGCGTCGGCGCCAGCGCGTTTCGGCCGGGAGACGTGTGGCGCTCACGCAAAGGCCTCACGGTCGAAATCGGCAACACGGATGCGGAAGGCCGGCTGGTGCTGGCCGACGCACTCGCTGCCGCGGATGTCGAGCGACCGGACCTGCTGATCGATCTCGCGACGCTGACCGGCGCGGCCCGCACGGCACTCGGCCCCGACCTGCCGGCCGTGTTTGCGAGCGACGAGGCGCTCGGCGCGCAACTCGCGGAACTCGGTCGCCTGCACGCCGATCCGGTCTGGCCGCTGCCCCTGTGGGCAGGTTATGACGATGAGCTCGGCAGTCGGATCGCTGACCTCAATAATGTCTCGGCCTCGCCCTTCGCTGGTGCGATAATCGCGGCGCTGTTTCTGCGGCGTTTCGTGACCGAAACGCCGCACTGGCTGCACCTGGACCTGTTCGCGTGGAATCCGAAGGATCGGCCGGGGCGGCCGCTGGGTGCGGAGGCACAGTGCGTACGGGCGCTGTATCAGTTCGTTCGTCGCCGCTACGGCTGAAGAGGGGGGGGGATGGCAGATCGCAAATCGGCAGCGCGCCGGCGCGGCCGGTCGGGGCAGCGTAATGATCCGCGTGCGTGCTCGAGCCTGGTGGTCGACGGGCTCAAGCAGGCACCGGCGCGCGCGATGCTGCGTGCCGTGGGATTCCAGGACGGGGACTTCCAGCGCCCGCAGGTCGGAATCGCCTCGACCTGGGCCAACCTGACGCCCTGCAACATGCACATCGATGAGCTGGCGCGCGAGGCCGCGGCAGGAGTCGACTCTGCCGGCGGCAAGAGCGTCACGTTCAACACGATCACGGTGTCCGATGGCATCTCGATGGGATCGCCAGGGATGCGCTACTCGCTGGTGTCACGCGAGGTCATCGCCGATTCGATCGAGACGGTCGTCGGTGCGGAAGGCTTCGATGGCCTGGTTGCGGTCGGCGGCTGCGACAAGAACATGCCCGGCTGCGCCATGGCGATCGCCCGCCTGAACCGGCCGGCGGTGTTCGTCTACGGCGGCACCATCCGGCCCGGCGCGCAGCGGCGCGACATCGTGTCGGTATTCGAGGCCGTCGGTGCGACGGCGGCAGGCACGCTCAGCGATGCGCAGCTGCTCGACGTGGAACGCACCGCGATCCCCGGGCCCGGCAGCTGCGGAGGGATGTACACGGCCAACACGATGGCCTCGGCGATCGAGGCGCTGGGCTTGAGCCTGCCGGGCAGTTCCGCGCAGGAAGCCGTCGGCAACCCCAAGCGCGAGGACTGCCGACGCGCCGGCGCCGCGGTCGTGCGCTTGCTGCAGCTGGGCATTCGCCCGCGTGACATCCTGAGCCGGCGTGCGTTTGAAAACGCGATCACGGTCGTGATCGCGCTCGGAGGCTCGACCAACGCCGTGCTGCACCTGCTCGCCATCGCGCAGGCCGCAGGCGTACGACTCCGGCTCGATGACTTCACGCGCATCGGCGCGCGCGTCCCGGTACTCGCCGACGTGCGTCCGAGCGGTCGCTATCTCATGTCCGAGCTGATCGCGATCGGGGGCATACTGCCGCTGATGAAGCGCCTGCTCGCCGCCGGGTTGCTGCATGGAGACTGCCTGACCGTGACCGGCCAGAGCCTGGCAGCCAACCTCGCGGCAATCGAGGACTACCCCGCCGGTCAGGACATCGTCCACCCGCTGTCTGATCCCATCAAGAAAGACAGCCATCTGGTTGTTCTGTATGGCAATGTTTCCCCGGAGGGCGCCGTCGCGAAGCTGAGCGGCAAGGAGGGTCTGCGCTTCGTCGGGCGGGCACGCGTATTCAACGGCGAAGAAGCGGCGACCAGCGCGATCCTCGGCGGCAAGGTGCGCGCCGGTGATGTCGTCGTGATCCGCTACGAAGGCCCGCGAGGAGGGCCAGGCATGCGCGAGATGCTCAGTCCCACCGGTGCGATCGTGGGCCGAGGACTCGGCGACAAGGTCGCGCTGATCACGGACGGGCGCTTCTCTGGCGGCTCGCACGGATTCGTGGTTGGACATATTACCCCTGAAGCCGCGCTCGGCGGACCGATCGCACTGCTGCGCAATGGCGATCGCATCACCATCGATGCGCAGCGTCGGAGCATCGATGTCGAACTTTCCCTGGCAGATTTCAGGCGTCGACGCCAGGCGTGGAAACCACGAGCTGCTTACGCAAAACACGGAGTGCTTGCCAAGTATGCGCGCGTGGTAAGCAGCGCTTCGCTCGGCGCGGTGACGGATCTGGAACCGCGATGACATGGCTGGCGAACAGTTGTATCGGTCCACGCGAGCAGTTAAAGTCTCCCCGCTTGAGTCGATACGCGAAACCGTTCATGCTCGCACGACTTTGGTGTCGTGACCGTGACGGAACAGACAGGTGGACCAGATCCACCAGGCCGATCGATCGACCGGGCAACGCCCGTGCATGATGCGCCGTTCATTGCGCGCCGGGGTGTAGCCGCCCGGGCCGGGTGGTCGCCGGCGTCGGACACGGGACAGGGTTTGGGGGATCAGGGGCTGGGCCTGCAAGGGCCGCGGAGCAATGGTGAGCAGAACTTCTACAATGCAGGCCAGGGGCGCAGCGCGCCGCCAGCGCGCGATTAACCCGGTCTTTTCTTCGAGCAGGCACCTATGAGCGACTATTACCCGGGGCAGGGCAACGGCCTGATGACGCGCCGCATGGGCGCGTTCGTAGCAATCGTGGTGGTCCATGGCCTGGTGATCTGGGCGTTCATCACCGGTCTGGCGACGAGCGGTGCGAAGTACATGGCGCACATCCTGCAGACCAACATCATCGAGACCGAGAAGCAGAAGGAGCTGCCGCCGCCGCCGCCGCCGGTCGAACTGAAGGAACACCCTCCGGTGCAGGTGATCGCGCCGGACATCTCGATCAATATTCCGGTAGAGCCGCCGCCGGTCACGGTGCCCAAGCCCGTTGCCGCGCCGCCGCCCAGGCCGCCGCCGCCGCCGCCGCCGCCCCCGACGAAGCTCGAGCCGACTTATCGGCCGGACGTAGCCGACTTCTATCCTGACGCGGCACGCCGGGCGAACCAGGAGGGACGCGTCCTGGTCAAGCTCTGCATCAGTATCCAGGGCCGGGTCGAATCCGCGGAGGTCGAGACGACCTCGGGATTCCCAATGCTCGATGAGGCTGCAGTCAAGGTGGGCAAGGCCTTCCGGTTCAAGGCGCCAACGCAGCTGGGCAAGCCGGTGGCGACGTGTACGAGTCTGCCCGTGAAATTCGAGCTGCACGCCGGGTGATGGGCGTCGTCAGCATCCGAAGCCTGGGCGCGCCCAGAGGCGATTAGGGTTTTGCAATGGGTCCGCCGGGTGCGTGCCGGGCGGGTATGAGTCAGAAAGAGGAAAATCATGGATACCGCAGCAGCAGCAGCAGCAGCCACTACCACCGCCGCCGGCAACCCGTACGGTCTGATCCCGCTCTGGGTGAACGGCACCGTCGTGACCCGCGGGACACTCATGGTCCTGGTGGCCATGTCATTGGGTTCCTGGTTCATCATGTTCACGAAGCTCTGGGACCAGCGGGCGCTCAGGAAGTCCGGCAAGGTCGTCGAGAAGCAGTTCTGGACGGCCCCCTCGCTCAAGGATGGCGTCGAGCGGCTGCCCAAGGCGGACGACTATCGATTCATCGCGGAAAGCGGCCTGCGTGCGGCGTCCCATCATGAAGGGCGCCTCACCGACCGGATCGACCTGCACGAGTGGATCACGCTGGCGCTGCAGCGCGCCGTCGAGGCGGTCAACGGCACGCAGCAGCGGCGGCCTGTCGTTCCTCGCGACCGTCGGTTCGACCGCACCGTTCGTCGGTCTGTTCGGCACGGTCATGGGCATTCTCCAGGCGCTGATCAACATCGGCATCGCCGGCCAGGCGAGCATCGACCGGGTCGCAGGACCGGTCGGCGAGGCGCTGATCATGACGGCGATCGGCCTGTTCGTCGCCGTCCCCGCGGTGCTCGGCTACAACTGGCTGCTGCGTCGTAACAAGGGCATTACCGGACGATGTGCGGAACTTCGCCAGCGATCTGCATGCCTATCTGGTGAGCGGCGCACGCGTCGGAAATTGATCGCAGCGAAGCGGCGGAGGAACTCCACATGTCCATGAGCATGGCGACGAGCGACGACGGCGAGGCCGCGACGATCTCGGAGATCAATACCACGCCGCTGGTCGACGTGATGCTGGTGCTGCTGATCATCTTCCTGATCACGATTCCCGTCATCACGAAGAACGTGCCGGTGAAGGTGCCCAAGGCGGTGAATATCCCGACCCAGACGAAGCCGGAGAACATTACCGTGTCGGTGACGGCCGACGGCGACGTCTATTGGGGCCTGCAGCGGGTGACCGACATGAACGTGCTCGTGCAGTGGGTCGAGCGAGAAGCCGTCAAGGTGCCGCAACCGGAGATCCACATCCGTGCCGATGCGAACGCGGAGTACAAGAACGTCGGCAAGGTCATCGCCGCGATCAATCGCGGTGGTGTGGTCAAGGTCGGCTTCATCACCGAGCCGGATCACGGCGTGCGCGGCTACCGCTGAGCACCGCGGCCATTTCAGGACAGGGGTAATCATCACATGGCAATGAGCGTAGGGGGCGAGAGCGGTGCCCCGATGTGCGACATCAACACCACGCCGCTGATCGACGTGATGCTGGTGCTGCTGGTCACGCTGATCGTGACGCTGCCGGTCATGACGCACGCGGTGAAGCTCGACATGCCGCCGCCGAACCAGAACCAGCCGCCGCCGGACCAGTCCGCCCGAAGTCATCAATCTCGATATCTACTATGACGGCGCGATTTCGTGGAACGGCGAGGCGGTCAAGTCGATGGCGGACCTCGAGCAGCAGTTCGTGGACGCCGCGGCCAAGGATCCGCAGCCGGAGCTGCACCTCGCACCCGACGCCCACGTGAAATACGACGTGGTCGCCCGTGTGCTCGCGGCCGCGCAGCGCAGCCACATGGACAAGATCGGCTTCGTCAATACGAGTGAGTTCCTGGAGCAGTAATACCGTCCGCCGGTACGCACCCTGCCGATGGCGGGGAGGGCCGGTCCAGTTCGTGTCATTGAGGAAATCCATGAGGAATCGTCTGAAGCTTCGCGTCGCGCTTGCGGCCATGGTGGTGGCGCTGTTGCGCTGCCCTCGCCGTTCGTTGCCGCAACTGCCGCCGCCGCTGATGCCGGCCGCACCGACGGTGACGGCGAAGCTCGCCAAGCCGCTCAAGGCGGCGCAGGAGGCGATGGCGGCCAAGAACTGGGATGCTGCGCTGGCCGCCATCAAGGAGGCGCAGGCCGTTCAGGTCGAGAAGAGCGCCTACGACAACTACGTCATGAACGCCTGGCTGAGCGTGATCTACCAGCAGAAGCAGGACGTCGCGAACGAGATTGCCGCGCTGCAGTCGCGTTTCCGAATCGCAGTACGCTTCCACCGAGCAGCAGCGGGTGTGGTTGAAGGCGATCGTGGGCCTGTACTTCCAGCAGAAGGACTACGCCAAGGTCGTGGACGCCGGCCAGAACGCGCTGAAGCGCCTGCCGAATGATCCGGACATCCTGACCTCGATCGCCGATGCACAGAACCGGCTCGGCAAGTTCAAGGAAGCCGCCGCCTCGATCCAGCAGGTGATCGAGCATCAGGACAAGCCGGACGAAAAGCTGCTCGCCTTCCAATGGAATTGCTACAGCAAGGCCAACGACGATGCCGGCGCCGCACGGGTCATCGAGAAGCTGGTCGCGTACTACCCGAAGCCAGACTACTGGCTCAATGCGCTGGCGCCGCTGCTGCGTCCGACATCAAGGACGCGCACCTGCAGCTCGACGTGTATCGATTCATGAGTGAGGTCGGCGTGCTTAAGCGACGGTACGATTATGCCGACATGGCCGAGCTCGCGCTCGACCAGGGCTATCCGGGCGAAAGCCAGGGCGTGCTCGAGCAGGCATTCGCGGCAGAACGTGTTCACCGAGCAGCGTGACAAGGATCGCTACCAGCATCTGCTCGATGGCGCCAAGCAGCGGGCCGCCAACGACCAGGCCGCGCTCGCGGCAGCGAGAGCGCGACGCGGGCAACGGCGCGACGGGCGATGAGCTGGTGCAGATTGGGCGTCGCGTACCTGAGCTATGGCCAGCCCGAAAAGGCGGTGGCCGACATCACCAAGGGCATCGCGAAGGGCATGCTGAAGAAGCCTGGATGAGGCCAACCTGCTGCTGGGCATGGCGCAGCTGAAGGCCAAGAACAACGCCGAAGCGGTGCGGGCATTCGAGAAGGCGGCAGCCTCGAGCGCGCCGGCCTATGCGCGCCTGGGCAAGCTCTGGGCCCTGCATGCGGGCGCGCATAACGCCTGACGTCGCCACAGGTGGCGGCGGGGATCATCCGGTCCGCCGCCAGAGTCGCGCAGGGCCGGTCATCCGGCCCTTTTTGTTACACTGCCGGCGCGACGCAACCAGGAGCAATCTCCGATGACGATCAAGATCGGCGATCGGATGCCTGCTGGCACTTTCAAGATCATGGGCGAGAAGGGACCGGCCGACCTCGGCAGCGCCGAGCTGTTCGCGGGCAAGCGCGTAGTGCTGTTCGCCGTTCCGGGAGCGTTCACGCCGACCTGCGACGCGCGGCACCTGCCGGGATACCTGGAGCATTTCGAGGCGCTCAAGGCCAAGGGCATCGATACCATTGCCTGCCTCGCGGTCAACGACGTATTCGTGATGAATGCCTGGGGCAAGGCTGGCAACGCAGTCGGCAAGGTGCTGATGCTGGCGGATGGCAACGGCGAGTACGCGCGCGCGCTCGGCCTCGAGCTCGATGCGCGCGGGTTTGGCATGGGAGAACGTGCCAAGCGGTTCGCGATGCTCGTCGAGGATGGCGTGGTGCGCCAGCTGCACGTCGAGGCACCGGGCCAGTTCAAGGTGTCGGCCGCCGACCACGTGCTGGCCCAGCTGTGAGTTCCTGACCCATGAGCAACGATGGCATCGTGCGACCCAGTGAGTCGCTCCGGACCGTACGCTACGAGATCCGCGGTCGGCTGGCGCGTCGCGCCCACGAACTCGAGCGCCAGGGCTACGAGATCATTTCGCTCAATATCGGCAATCCGCGGCTGTTCGGCTTCCGTACCCCGGAGACGATGCGGCTGGCGATGATCGAGAACCTGTCGGATAGCGAGGGTTACTGCCACCAGAAGGGGATCTTTCCGGCGCGCGAGGCCGTGGTCATGCAGCAGCAGGCGCGCGGCATCGCCGGCATCAGCGCCGAAGAAGTATTCATCGGCAATGGCGTCAGCGAGCTGATCGATCTGGTGCTGCGTGCACTGCTGAACGACGGCGACGAGGTGCTCGTCCCGAGCCCGGATTACCCGCTGTGGACCGCGGCGGTCAATCTCAACCGGGGCCGGGCCGTGCACTATCCGTGCCGACCCGAGAACGGCTTCGTGCCGGATCCGGCTGAGGTCGGCGGCGCTGGTCACGCACCGCACCCGCGCGATCGTCGTGATCAACCCGAACAATCCGACCGGCGCGACCTATCCGCGGTCCGTGCTCGAGGGCCTGGCCGCCTCGCGGAGCGACACAAGCTGGTCGTCTTCAGCGACGAGATCTACGATCAGATGGTCTACGACGGCGCCGAATCCATACCGATGGCGACGCTGGTGCGCGAGACGCTGTGCGCGACGCTTTCCGGGCTGTCCAAGATCTATCGCGCCTGCGGCTATCGTGTCGGCTGGGCGGCATTCTCCGGCCACGCTGCGCGGCGCGAGCGATTATTTCTCGGCGCTCGAGCTGCTGTCCTCGCTGCGGCTGTGCAGCAACGTGCCGGCGCAATGGGCGGTGCAGACGGCGCTCGGCGGATACCAGAGCATCCGCGAGATCGTGAGTCCCGGAGGACGGCTGTACGAGTCGCGTCGCGCCATCCTCGAGGCCGTGGCCGGCAGCCGCTTCCTGCGCTGCGCGAAGCCAAACGGCGCCATGTACGCATTCATCGGCGTCGACACGAGCCTGCTGCCGGATTTCGACGACCAGCAGTTTGCGCTCGACCTGCTGGAGCAGAAGCACGTACTGGTGGCGCCTGGGGTGAGCTTCAACGTGGCCTACCGCAATCATTTTCGCGTGACCACACTGCCTGATGCCGCCACGTTGCGCACCGTGTTCGGACGGATCGAGGATCTGCTCGCGGCCTACGCGGCGCGGGCACCGGACGCGACGCGCGGCAGCGTCGTGGCGGCCCAGGGCCGCTTCAAGTAATCTTGAATTATCGCTAATAAATAATTGATTTGCTTGATTTAACAGACGACCTGCTCGCGCACCTGAACGACGGCGGCACGCTGATCGTGCCGACGCGGCAGCGGGCGGCGGCGGTGCGTCTGGCGCACACGGCAGCTCAGCTCGCCGCCGGGCGGCGTACCTGGCACAGCCCCGACGTGCTGTCCTGGTCCGGCTGGATCGAGCGGGCGCTCGATGCCGCATCGCTGGCGCGGGCCGACGCACCTCGGCGACTGCGGCCGAGCGAGGAGTGGCTCTGGTGGCGCGAGGCGGTGGAGGCCGCGGGAACCGAGGCGGCCGTACCGTTCACCGACGCGTTGGTGGAGAGCGTGCGCCGAGCCGTGCAGCTGCTGGACGATCATGCGCTGCCGCTGCGCACACCCACTTCACCGGAAAGCACACTGCTGCTCGGCGCCCGCCGTGAATTCCGGCAGCGCTGTGCAGAGCGCGGCGTGCTCGGTACCACGTCGTGGCACGATCTGTCAGCCTGGATCCAGCCGCTGTCGGCCACGCGCCTGGTCGGGTTTGCGGCGTTGGGGCCGGCGCGGCGCCGTTGGCTCGAGCAGCTCGGCGCCACCATCGACGAGCCCGCGCCGAGTGCACCCAACGGCATGTCGCTGCTGGAATGTTCCGACGCGGACAGCGAGGCCGCCGCTGCGGCGGACTGGTGCGCAGGGTTGCTCGGGCGCGATCCGTACGCGCGCGTGCTGGTGGTCGTGCCACGGCTCGCCGAGGCGGGCTGCCGCTGGCAGCGCGCGCTCGACGAACGCCTCGGGTACCGCGCCATCCTCGATCCGGGCTGGCCCGCAGAGCAGGCTGCCTTTGCGCTGGAAGGCGGCGCGCCCCTGCGCAGCGAGCCGGTGATGGCGAGCGCACTGCAGCTGATCGCCCTGGGTGCCGGGCGGGCGGACTTCGATACCTTGAGCGCGGTGCTGCGCTCGCCCTACTGCGACGCCGTCGATGGGGGGCTCGACTGCTGGCGGACCAGTGGCTGCGCGACCACGACGTCGATGCGGGTGATCCCGCGCTGCTGCGCGCTCTGCTGCCGGCGCTGCGTCGCGGTGCCGGTGACGCGGCGGCTGATGCGCTGGCGCAGCTGCTGGCGGCGGTGGCGCCGGATTCGCCGGATGGCACCCGGATCGCGAGCCCGGCCCACTGGGCCGCGGCCTTTTCCCGAAGCCTGTCAGCCTGCGGCTGGCCGGGTGCGCGTCTATCGAGCCCGGAGCAGCAGGCCAGGCAGCGCTTCGATGAATTGCTGAACGACTGCGCCGCTCTGGACGTACAGCCCCGCAGGCTCTCGGTGGTGGAGGCCAGCCAGCTGCTCGAGCAGCTGGCGGATCGCAGCGCCTTCGAGCCGGCGAGCGATGATGTCGCCGTCACGTTGACCGCGAGCCTCGATGATCCGATCGTCCGCTACGACGGCATCTGGATCGCGGGCCTGAGCGCCGAGGCCTGGCCCCCTGCAGTGCGGCCCGATCCGATGTTACCGATGACACTGCAGCTGGCAGCCGGCTTGCCCGGCGCGAGCAGCGACGGCCAGCGTCAGCTGGCGCTGGCGGCACTCGCGCGCTGGGAACGTTCGGCCCGTCAATGCCGTCTCAGCATCGCGCGCAGCGAGGGCGACCTGCGATGCACGGTGAGTCCACTGCTTGCCGACTGTGTCAGCGCCGGGCCCGAGCACGGGCCGGGCGGCGAGACGTTCCGGCTCGACGCCGCGCTCGCGCAGGGCGCGCCGCCGCTCGAGCCCTGGAGCGATTCGAGCGGGCCGCGCTGGCGCGGCCCGGACGCGCTGCGCGGCGGGGCGCGGCTGCTCGAACTGCAGGCACAGTGCCCGTTCCGTAGCTTCGCAGAGCTGCGATTGCGGGCGCGGCCGTTGCCGAATCCGGTCCCGGGAGTCACCGCACGCCGCCGCGGGCAGATCGTGCATCGCGCGCTGGAGCTGTTCTGGGAAGCGCTGGGGGATTCGCAGGAATTGCAGCAACGCGGCGAGGAGGCCGCGCAGGCGCTGGCACGCGACTGTGTCGCGCGAGCGCTGCGCGAGACGCACTCGAGCCTGCCGGGGCTGCTGCCGCCGCGCCTGCTCGCAGCCGAAGGCGAGCGTACGCTGCAGCTGATGGCGCGGTTGCGCGCGTGGGAGCGCGATCGCACACCGTTCGCGGTCGAGGCGCGGGAATCCACGCGCACCCTGGAGATCGGCGGCGCCACGCTGCAGCTGCGTCTCGATCGCGTCGATCGGCTCGAGGATGACGCGCGGATCGTGATCGACTACAAGACCGGGGCGGTCGATGTGTTCGAAGCGGTGGCGCTACGGCCCGTGCAGCCGCAGCTGCCGGCCTATGCGCTCGCCGCCGGCCCGGCGACGTGCGCCGTGCTGGCCCTGCAGCTCGCTCCGTCGGGACTGAAGTTGCGCGGAGTGGCCGATCGTGCCGACCGGCTGGCCGGGCTGGAGGCTCCCGCTGCCGCGCCGCAGGGCTGGGCGGTACTGCGCCAGCACTGGGCGCGCGAACTGGGCGCGCTGGTGGCGGAGTTCCTGGCCGGCGATGCACGCGTCGCCCCGCAACCGGGTGCCTGCGAGCATTGCCACCTCCGTGCGTGCTGCCGCATCGAACACCCGCGTACGGGCGGCGCGGCATGAGCGAGGGCATCGCGCCCGAGCTGGATGCCGCGGCGCGGCGCGGTGCACTCGCCGTCGATCGCTCGATCGTGCTGCAGGCACCGGCGGGTTCCGGCAAGACCACGGTACTGACTGCGCGCGTGCTCGCGCTGCTGGCGCAGGTGGACGCGCCGGAGGAAATCCTCGCGATCACGTTCACGCGCAAGGCTGCCGCCGAGATGCGGGCGCGCATCCTGGCAGCCCTCGAGGCCGCCCGGTCGGGTGGCGCAGTTCCGGGTATCGATGCGACCACCCTTGCCGCCGCGGCGCGGCGCGATCGGGAGCGGGGCTGGCAGCTGCTGCAGAATCCCGGCCGGCTGCGCGTACAGACCATCGATGCGCTGAATCACTGGCTCGCGGGACAACTGCCGGTCGCCGCCAGGTCCGGTCCGGCGCCGCGCATCACGCCGACGCCAAAGCCGTTGTATCGCCGTGCGGCGCGGCGTGCGCTCCGGGAGGCGCTGCGGGACGAGGCGATGGCGGGAGCCGCCGCGGTGCTGTTCGAGCGGCTGGACAACCGCTGGCCGCGGCTCGAGGACCTGCTGTGCGAAATGCTCGAGCGGCGCGCACACTGGCTGCCACGCCTGCTGCAGTCGCACCGGGGTGCGCTGGTCGATCGGGTGCGCGAGAGCCTGCACAGCGTGGTGGGCGCGGCGCTGGCCGCGGCATTGGCGAGCCTGCCGGCCACGCTGTGGCAGGACGCGGAGTCCATTCTCGCGCAATGTACGTTGCCGGAGCTGGCCGGCGTGCCGGGCGCGCTCAGCGCGGATCCCCGGTGCCTGCCGCGATGGCGCGCGCTGTGCCGTATTGCGCTCACGGAGCAGGGCTGGCGCCGGCAGTTCACGCGCCGCGAGGGCTTCGAGCGCACGGCGGTGGCCCTGAAGGAACGGGTGCGCGGCTGGATCGAGCACGTTCGCGCACACGACGGGGCCGAGCTGGTGCTGCGCACGATCGATGGTCTGCCCGACGCCGAGCCCGGACTGGCCGATCGCGCGGCACTCGAGGCGCTGGCGCAGCTGCTCACGCAGGCCGCCGTGGAGCTGCAGCTCGAATTCGTCGCCAGCGGCACGGTCGACCATGCCTACGTGGCAGCGGCGGCGCGCCAGGCGCTGCACGAGCAGGGCGAGCCCTCCGACCTGGCGCTGCGCTTCGGCGCGGCACTGCGTCACGTGCTGGTCGATGAATTCCAGGACACGTCGCTCGAGCAGTACGGCCTGCTGCGGGCGCTGACGGCCGGGTGGGAAGCCGGCGATGGGCGCACGCTGTTCCTGGTCGGCGATCCGATGCAGTCGATCTACCAGTTCCGCGAGGCCGAAGTGGGCCTGTTCCTGCAGGCCCGCGCGGGCGGCGTCGGCGCGGTGGTGCTGCAGCCGCTCGAGCTGCGGTGCAATTTCCGTGCGCGCCCGGCGCTGGTCGACTGGATCAACCAGCATTGCGCGCGCCTGTTTCCGCAACGGGACGACGCGCGACTCGCGGCGATTCGTTACCTGCCCTCGATACCCGGGCGCTCGCCGCCGCCGGCGCTCCACGGCGCGGCGGACACGCCGGTGCGCGTGCATGCGCTACCGGTCGGCGATCCGGCCGCAGAGCCCGAGCGCGTGCTGCAGATCGTCCGCACGGCGCGGTCGCAGCGAGCGGAGGCATCGATCGCCATCCTGGTCGCGAGCCGCGACCACGCCGCGCAGATCGTGCCGGTGCTGCGGGCTGCGGGCTTCACGCTGCGCGGCGTGGATCTCGAACGATTGCACGATCGGGCGGTGGTGCGCGACCTGCTCGCGCTGACGCGCGCGTTGGTGCACGGCGGCGACCGCACCGCATGGGTGGCGCTGTTGCGCGCACCGTGGTGTGGCGTGCCGCTCGGCGTGCTCGAGACGCTGATGGACGCAGCGGGCGCGGACGTCCATTCCGGCCTGGCGGCGGCCTGCGGATCAGGACCGGATCATGCACGCGTCGCGCGCCTGTGCGCGGCGCTGGAACCGGCGCTGCGCGGCGGCGAACGCGGCCTGCCATTGTGGCGACGCACGCTGCACTGCTGGTTGCGCCTCGGAGGCCCGGCGATCTATCCGCAGGAGCAGGACCGACTCGATGCGCGCGCGTACCTCGACGCCCTGGCGCAGCATCCGGACGCGAACGCGCTGGCCGGGGAGGCGATGCAGGAGCTCACCGAACGCCTGTACTCGAGCGCGCCGCCGCAGCCCGGCGCAATCGAAATCATGACGATTCACGCCGCCAAGGGCCTGGAGTGGGACGTCGTGATCCTGCCCGGACTCGCGCGCCGTACCGCGGCGGACCGCGATCCGCTGCTGCACTGGATCGAACTGCCGCGCGCCGGTACCGGCACCGACCTGCTGCTGGCCCCGATCCGGGCCAACGAGGAGCCGCCCGAACGCACGCTCGGCGCGTACATCAAGGGGCTGCGGCGCGCGCGCGCGCGCCTCGAGCGAATCCGGCTGCTCTACGTCGCGACGACGCGTGCACGCGAGAGCCTGCACCTGCTGGCCGCCTGTCCGCTGCGTCCGGGACCGGACGGTGCTGCGATCCCCGTGCCCGCGCCGGGCTCGCTGCTGGCGCACCTGTGGCCCGCGCTGGAACGGGAATTCCTCGCCGCGGCAGCGCCCCTGACTGCGCTTCCGGACCGTGCACCGGGGGTGCCCGCGACGCCCACGCCGGACGTGCCGGAGGCTGCGGCACCGCGCGACGCGGCCCCCGCACTGTGGCGGATAGCGGCCGGATGGACCCTGCCCGCGCTGCCCGATGCCCCGGCGGTCGAACGCCTGTGGCTGGCCGCGCCCGCGACCCGCGAGCTGCCCGAATACCACTGGGTCGGTCTCACGGCGCGCGCGGTCGGCACGCTCGTGCACGCGGAGCTGCAGCGACTGGCGGCCGGCAGCGGGCGCTCGCCGGACCGTCCGGCACCACGTGCCGGCGAGCACTATGGTGCGTGGCTCGGCGAGCTCGGGGTGCCGGTCGGAGAGCGCGCGTCGGCCGGGCAGCGCGTGCGCACGGCGCTGGACGCGACACTCGCCGACCCGCGCGGCCGCTGGCTGCTCTCGAACCGGCATCGGGAGGCGCGCAGCGAGTGGCGCCTCACCGGGCTGCATGCCGGACGCGTCGTGAACGTGATCATCGACCGCATGCTGGTGGACGAGCACGGCGAGCGCTGGATCGTGGACTTCAAGACCAGCGTGCACGAAGGGGGGTCACTGGACGCGTTCATCGACGCGGAAGTGCAGCGCTACCGTGGACAGCTCGAGCGCTACGCCGCGCTGGTGTCGGGGCTCGACGGCGGGGCAGCGCGCAAGGCGCTGTATTTTCCGCTGCTCGGCGTGTTCCGCGAGCTGTAGCGGGACGCCGGGACCGGCCGCTCGCTACAGCGTACCGGCGAGGGAGAATTCGCGTGTGCCGTCGGCACCGATCGGGCCCAGCAGCCCGAGCAGCTGTTGCACGCCCGGGTCCGCATCGGCGCGCGCCGCGACCTTCCCCGACAGCTCGTAGCTGCCCTGCGGCGTGAGCCGCATCTGGCCACGCAGCGACAAGGGTCCATCGAGGTCGCGCAGGGTTCCGAGCATCGGCGCGTCTCCGGGGTCGCCGGCAGCGGCGTCCGGCGCCACCAGCAGCTCGTAGCTGCCGAAGGCCGTACGCGGCGCATGCCACTGCAGCTCTCGCAGGTCGAGCGTGCCGGCGAGGTCCACCAGATGCCCGTCGCGCAGCCGCGCCCGCTGGATGGCCAGCTGCAGCGAGCCGCTCCATCCTGCCGGCATCAATGCGGCGGTCTGCGGCGGCGCCAGCAGCGCGTTCAGGCGCTCGATCAGCAGTGCGCCGTCGGGCCGCCATTCCACGTACGCCTGGCCGGTGGCGTCCGGATCCGTACTCGAGAGGTCCAGCGCCACACGGGCGCGCAGCAGCGGGCCGGGATGCAGTGTCCAGCGCACCTCGTGCACGCTGCGCGGGCCGATCGCGAGCGTGCCGCAGGAACCGCGCCACAGCGTGCCGGCAGCATTGGCGCAATGCAGCGCAGCGGGCATATGTGACAGCAGCAGGCCGGCAGGAAGCCGTACCAGCACGGTGAGCACGAATACCAGCGCCGCGAGGATCAGTGCGGACCGGACCGACATGTCAGCGCGCGCGCAGTACCAGGCTGGCGTTGACCGTGCCGGTGGTTCCGGCGGCATCGAAGTCGGCAGCATCCACGCGGATGCCATAGAGTTCGTGCAGCTGTGACAGCCAGGCGATCAGACCGTCGAACGGTGTCTGCTCGAGGCGCACGTTCAGACCGCCATCGCCGCTCGGCTGGCTGCCCACCAGCGCATGCTCGAGTCCCGACTGGCGCGCGGTGCGATCGACCACGACGACCAGCGACTCGCGCAGCGGTCGTGGCTGGCTCGCCTGCAGTCCGGCGAGCTGGGGTGCCATCGATCGCAGCCACGCGAGATCATCCTGCTTGCGGGCGACGCGCTGGTCCAGCTCGCTGACCCGGTGCTGCATCGGCAGTACGACGGCGAGCACCAGCAGCAATGCCGCCAGCCCCGCGCCCACCGTCACGATACGCCGCTCGCGCGGGCTCAGGGCATCCAGGCTGCGGGGCATCGAGTCGATCATGTGCTGCGACGCGCTCGCGGCGCGCCTGCGGGCCGCATCCGGATGCGGCCCTCGTAGCCGCCGGCGCTCGGGCCACCGGAAGTCAGTTCCGCCTGCCAGCCATTGTTGCGCAAGGACTCATTGACGTGCTCGAGCGTTTCGGCATCGGCAGCCTTGAGGCGCAGATCCAGGCCTCCTTCGCGCAGCGAGAACCCCTGCAGCGTCGTGCCAGGCGCGGTGCCGAGTGCCTGCGCGAGCGCCGCCATCGCCGGCATGAGGCCGCCGCTGGCGGCCTCGTCCTGCGCACTGAGCAGGCGCTGCTCGACGCGGGTGCGCACCGCGCCGCCGCCGGAATCCCCCGGCAGCGCCGCGCGCGCGATGTCGCCGATCGACTGGTCGAGCACGCGTTCGGCGCGTGACTGCTGCACCAGTTCGATGGACAGCCCGGTCACGTGCACGGCAAACAGCGCCGCGGCCAGCACTGCCGCCAGCCGCCAACGGCGCCAGCCCCCGGCGGCCGCATTCCTGGGCGCAAAGTCCCCGCTCAGCAGATTGATCCCGTTGCCAGCCGCGAGCTGTGGCGCCAGCAGTGGCAGCGGACCTGCGCTCAGCATCTGGACTTTCAGGCTCGCGCAGCCGCTGCGCAGCGCCTCGATCTCCGCCGCGCGCCGCTTCCACTCCTCTGGTGCGACGTAGAACAGCAGGTGCTCGCCGGCCAGGGCGTCCCCGAACGTGACGCTGAGCGCGGCGGCGATCTGCTCCGCCGGGAGCGCCAGCGGCCCATTGCCGCTGCGGCGCAGGCACAGCATGTCGCCATCGAGCATCGCGACCGTGTGCCCGGGGTTGTCCGGCAGCAGCGCGGCTTCCGCGCCGATGAACTCCGGCACCAGGCCGGCCGCGGCCAGGCTTGCCAGCCAGCCGTTCATCAGTTCACGCGTGACCACCGCCACCGCGGTCCGGCCGCTGCTCTCGACCCGTGCGCCGATCGCGAAATGCAACGTATCGATGTCGGCGGCGAGCTGCTCCTCGAGGGCGAACGGCACGACCTGCTGTGGCTTGACGCCACCCTTGGCCGGCAATTCCACTTCGGTGAACAGCACGTCGGAGGTCGGCACCAGCACGCCGATGCGGCGGCCCGGAGCGAGCGCCGCCGCCTGCGCGAGCGGTCCGCTGGCTGGCTTGCCGAGCGGCTGGCCCTGCGCGTCGGCGAGCAGCCAGGCGCATTCGCCGGCGGCACCGTGGGTCAGTCGCACAATGAGCCATTCCGTCATGTTCATTCCGTGCCGAAAGTCCTGAGAACGACGCGTACCTGACCGCTGGGGTCGCGCTGCAACAGACTGTACAAGCGGAACCGGGCAGTGCCAATAGTGATGAAACAGACCAGCCGGAAGTACGAGGATTGCTGGCCCAGCCGGCCGGCGAGCTGCGCACTGGTCTGTGGATTGAGGCTCGCCTGGAATACCTGCAGCGTCGGAAAGCAGCCTTCCGACTGGCGTTGCATCGTGAGCGCGTTCGGGTCGTTGTTGATGTAGTCCTGCCGTCCGCTGATCGAGTCGAGCACGACCCCGGAGGCCGTGCAGACGTTGATCGCCGAGCCGGGCCCCGAGGGCAGCGCGGTGATGAACGGCGCGATGCGGTCATAGACATCCCGACCCATGCCGGTCGCGAGCAGTTCGGAGATGCTGCTGACCGGCTGGTTCGCGGCGCGGAACTGCGGATCCAGCGACAGATACACGCTGTCCTCGGCACCGAACGGTACATTCGGCTCGATATCCGCATCGATCCAGTCTGCGACGATGCCGGCCCACTTCGTATCGATGTTCAGCAGGCTCAGCAGCACCTCGAACTGCTGCTTCGACAGCGGATCCGTCGATCCGCTCGGACCGGGCGCGAGGTTGTTGATGTTGAACTTGGACTGCTGGTCCTCGAGCTGGAACGATTCGAGCATCACGCCCGGCAGCAGCTGCGTCGGTCCGTAGCTGCGCGCCCAGAGCTGATTGAGCGCCGTGACCTGGCCGCCGGCATTCGCCTGCGCCGGACTCGCCGCCGCCGCGCCGCTGCCGGCGGCACTGCCTCCGGAGCTGCTGGAGGCTCCGCTGGAGCTGCCTGGGGATCCGGGGGATGCTGCGGGGCCGGAACTCATGGACTGCTTGAGCAGGTAGGCGGCCACGGCCTCTGCGCCTTCAGCCGCGAGCAGGCTCTGGTCCGCGCCGAATACGGTGGTCGCGCGGCGGGCCGCCATGGCGCTCGAGAAGGCGATCGCGGTGGCGATCACGGTAGCGATCGCCACCAGTACGATCGCGGTGATCAGCGCGATGCCGCGCTGGCCGTGCGCCGTCATCCCGGCACCTCGATGTAGCGCAGCACCACGCCCCAGTCCTCCAGTTCGAGCGTGACCTCGACGGCCACCGGGCGCAGGCGCAGTGTCTGGTTGACGGGGGCGGCGCCGAGACTTCCCGGTGGCCACGCGCTCTGCCACTGCCGCCCCGCGTCCATGTAGCGCAGCGTCAGGCGCTTCACGTGATCGACCAGCGTACGCTTGACCGGCGCCACCGGAGTGGTGGCATCGAGTACGGGCCAATACGAGCGCACCAGGGCACCGTTCTCGATCGAATAACTCACGCGCTGCAGTTCCGAGCGCGGCAGCCCCACGGGGTTGGTCCAGCTGCCGCGCGTGAGCGTCACGAGCGGCCCCGTCGTGCCCTGCAGGCTACCAGCGCTGCCGCTGGTCGTGCTGCCGCCGGTCGCGCTGCCGCCGGTCGTGCTGCCGCTGGTCGTCGCGCTGCCGAGACCGGGGCTCGCGACGGTCAGCGGTGCGCCCGGGCCGAGGTCCTGGGCGCTCTGCAGCGCCGGCAGGTAGCCGTCGCCGATGGGCTGGCGTACCGGACGCGGCTGCAGCAGCTCGAAATCCTGCTCGATGGTGCGCATCGCCTGCTGCACGGCGATCAGCCGCGCCGACTGCTGATCGAGCGCACGCCGGCTCGTGAGCGCTTCGTCGAGCCCGCGATAGCCGATCGCGAACATGATCGCGGTGATGAACAGCGCCACGAGCAGTTCCACGAGCGTAAAGCCGGTGTGGCGTTCCATGCTCAATGCCCACCGGAGGTCGCGGCGCCCGGAGTACCGACCCTGGATCCCGGATTGGCAACGTTGCCGGAATTGGCGCCGCCGGCGCCGCTGCTGCTGCTGCCGCCGGCGGCAGCGAAGGGCGTTCCGCTCCAGTCCGGCTGATCGCCGGTCGCCGGCGCCAGGGAATCGCCGCGGAATCCGGTGACGGTCGTGATCCAGTCCGGTGGCTTCGCCGGCGCCGACACGCCCGCCGGGGTGCCGCGCCGCACGCGCAATGTGATCTGCAGCAGGCCGGGAATCAGGTCGACGGTCGATATCGAGCGCTGCCAGTGCCAGTTACCGTTGCCGAAATTGGTGATGTCGCCTTCGGTGGTGCCGATCGCCGGCGCCCGCAGGTTCAGGCGCGCGTCGGTGACCTGGTTGAGCGCGATCCACTGCGCGAGCGTCTTGTCGCGCAGCGCCTGCACGTTGCCTGCGGCCGAGGTCAGCGCGGACAGCACTGCGCCCATGCCGAGCGCGACGATCGCGAGCGCCACCAGCACCTCGATCAGCGTGAATCCGCGGCCGGCGATCGGTCGTGCGTTCATCGCACCGCCCCGATCATCGTGCAGCCTCGATGATGTCCCCGACCTTGAGCGTGCCGTCCTGCGTGCTCTGCAGCGTCGCGCTGCGTCCCGTGTTCTCGCGTTCGATCGTCAGGGTGAATGCGTTGGTATCACCGTTCGAGAACAGCATGATCTGCGGGCTGTCGTCGCTGGTGGTGACGTTCAGGCTCGTCACGCCGGTGCCGAGCGTGGACAGCGTGCCTCCAGGTGGCAGCGTCGAGGCGGGATTGATCGTCAGTGCCGTGTCATTCAGTACGATCTCGCGGCCTTCGACCACCAGGCGCAGTCGCAGTCCGTCCGGCAGGCGCCGCGGACGCAATGTGTCATCGACCGTTTCGGGCAGCCAGCGCAGCAGGCGGTTGTCGTAGTAGCTGAAGCGGTAGCCATGGGATCCGCAGCGGATCCCGTACTCGAGCGTCAGCATCGCGCCGCGCTCGCGCACGTAGGCGGCGATGGCGGCCAGCCGATCGCGCTCCTGCTCGAGTGCGCGGTCCTTGCCGGTCGCGCCCAGGCTCAGGATCGCACCGGCGAGCACGATGCCGATGATCACGACGACCACCAGTATTTCGAGGAGGGTGAAGCCGCGAGCGCAGCGGCGGCGGGCGGGTCGAGCGGGGGCCGTGGTCACGGCGGTGACGACACTGGCGCGCGCCGCGTCAGTTGTCGAGGTTCCAGTTGCCGATATCCGCGTTCGCGCCCTGGCCGCCGGCCTGGCCATCCGCCCCGAACGAAAACAGGTCGTATTCCCCGTGCGTTCCCGGGACCTGGTACTGGTAGTCGTTGCCCCACGGATCCTTGTTCAGGTGCTTCAGGTAGCCTCCAGGGCGCCAGTTGCGGATGTTCGGATCGTTCGGCTTCTCCACCAGCGCCTTGAGGCCGACTTCCGGAGTCGGGTAACTGAAGTTGTCCAGCTTGTACATCGTCAGCGCAGTCTCGATCGCCTGGATGTCCTCCTTGGCTTTCGCGACGCGCGCGTCATCGACGCGACCCAGGAACTGGGGGACGACCACCGCGGCCAGCAGGCCGATGATGATCACGACCACCATGATTTCGATCAGCGTAAAGCCCGCTTCCGGGTGTCGTCGCGTGCCACGCCGCGGTGCCGGGGCGGGCATGGCCTCGGGGTGCAGGGGGTGCATGGAGTTCATGGGGTGCATGGGGTTCATGGGTTTATAGTGCGCGCGCTGGCCTGGCGGCCATCGGGATGCCTCGATTTTCGCGGGTCACGGATCATAACAAATCAATATGTCCAGTTCTGACAGCAGCGCACAGTCCTGGTTCAGGTCGGCAAATTGCGACGGGCGCCATGGAATGGCGCTGGCAGCGGCCGTGACGCTGATCCTGGCCCTGACCGCGACCGGGGAGGCGGGCCGGCAGGCGCTGCGCTACGACCGCGCGGGGCTAGCGCACTTCCAGTGGTGGCGGCTGCTGAGTGCTCATGTAGTCCACCTGGGGGTGGAGCACGCGCTGCTGGATTGCGCCGGACTGGTGCTGATCTGGATACTGTTCGCGCGCGAGTTCACGGGGTACCGCTGGCTCGCGATCCTGCTGGCCTCTGCGCTGTCGATCGACGCCGGCTTGTGGTTCCTGAATCCCGCGATCGACTGGTACCTCGGGGCCTCCGGCGTGCTGCACGGTGCGCTGGCGGCCGGCGCGGTGGCCTGGTACCGGCGTGGCGATGGCATGGGAGCCGGGCTCGTCGTGCTGCTGGTCGCGAAGCTGGTCTACGAGCAGCTACACGGCACGAGCGTGCTGAGCCCGGGCCTGCCACTCGTGCCCGAGGCGCATCTCTACGGCGCACTGGGCGGTGCGGTGGCCGTGTTCCGGCCGCCACGCCATCGGCGCGGCGCGCCAAAGCCGCTATAATCCCTGCGTTTTTTTGCACCAAGCTTCGGGGAGCGGCCAGGCGCCAGTCCCCCTGGAGCGCCGAGGGGTCCGCCGCCACATGTCGATCGCACTGGTTTTCCCGGGACAAGGCTCGCAGTCCGTCGGCATGCTGGCGGCGCTCGCCGCGGAGCATTCGCTGGTGCGGGAGTGCTATGCGCGCGCGTCGGATCGGCTGGGATTCGACCTGTGGCAGCTGGTGGCGGAGGGCCCGGCGGAGCAGCTCAACAGTACCGAGTACACGCAGCCGGCGATGCTGGTCGCGGGCGTGGCGACCGCGATGGTCTGGCGCGAGGCCGGCGGAGCCGCTCCGCTCGCGGTGGCCGGGCACAGCCTCGGCGAGTTCGCGGCCCTGGTGTGCGCCGGAGTGCTGCAGTTCGAGGACGCCGTGGAGCTGGTGCGCTACCGCGGCCAGCTGATGCAGCGTGCGGTCCCGGAGGGTGTCGGCGCGATGGCGGCGATCCTCGGGCTCGAGGACGCGCTGGTCGAGGCCGCGTGTGTCGAAGCCGCGCACGGCGAGGTGGTCGAGGCCGTCAACTACAATTCGCCCGGGCAGGTGGTGATCGCGGGACACCGCACGGCGGTCGAGCGGGCGATCGGCGGGTGCCGCGAGCGGGGGGCCAGGCGAGCGCAGCTGCTGACCGTGAGCGTACCGGCGCATTCGAGCCTGATGCGGGCCGCGGCACAGAGCCTGGCCGAGCGCCTCGAGCAGCTCGATGCGAATGTACTCGTCGAACGAACCGCTGGCCTGGGTGCGCTGGGTCGCTTCGTACCAGTTCAGGTAATCGGCGATGCGGTTCATGCGGTCGGTGACCTTTTTCCGGTAATCGGCGATTGCGTCGAGCCGGGTCTTGAAGTGGTGGCTCTCGTGGTGGGCGAGCAGGGTGGCAATGTTCTCGTAGGCGGTGGCGGCCTCGCGCAGCAGCGGGTGCGCCTGCCCCTCGATCCCCAGCAACCGCAGGCTCAGGTCATTCAGCGCCGCTGTTGCCCCCGGGGCTTTCTGAAACGCCGGGTACTGGTCGAGCGTGAACGATTTCTTTGTGCCCTGTTTGTCCATCACGACATCGAACGTGAGCGCCTGGTCAAGCTCGCGCGAGGTTTCCTCGAGCGACAGCCCCTGGTAGCGGTCCGCCGCGGAGAGGCTCGCGAGGCCGAGCGTCCACCA
>CAWIQV010000092.1:0-19952 GCA_963838275.1 uncultured Gammaproteobacteria bacterium
GAGGGCACCAGCAGTGGCGAGATCGCGTAGGTTGAGCGGTCGGGGCGGGCATGGAAGCATTGCAGAGGCGCTTCGCCTGACCGTGTCGATGTGCACGCTGCTGACGTGGATCGTGCTGCTACCGGGCTGCACCACCGTGACTTACCCGTCTCCGCAGTCGGTGGAGGGTGATCATGTCATGTACTCCCTGCACAAGCCGGGAAGCAGTGACACATTCCTCGATGCGATCGCTGCCATGTGTGCCGGCGGCGTGCGTGGTTCCACTCAAGCGCATCTCGTATTCAGCGTCGAGGGTGATGTTGGATTCTGTTTCAATGCTCCAATCACCGGAATTCGTACCATCGGTACCAATCCTGCCCTGGATTATCCGACCCCTTGTGCGCGTGGATCTCTCGGTGGTGTTCGTGGAGCATCGCACATGCTGATATTCCAGGTATTCGTAGCAAGCCGCGACGACGACTTGAACCCGGATCACGCCCAGGGCGGCCTGGAAAGCAAGCGTGGCTCGGGGCATTCGCTCGCGCGAGTGCAGGCTCGGCAATTTCTCGACCTCCCACCGGGCACCAGCGTCGATGGCAAGCTGCGTTACTACGTCGACGGATCCTGGGTTCCGTTCGCGGAAGCCGCGCCTCGCTTCACGCGTAACGGGTATTCGCTGGCATTCGGCTTTGATCAGATCTGTGACCCGGACGCCAGCTACCGGCTGGCCATAACGGGCATCACGCGCAGGGGTCGTGCGGTGCTCGTGCCGGCCGTGGATCTTTCGCCGCGCAGCGACCCCGCTTCAACCATCGACTGACCCGAGGATCAAGCGTGATCTGCAGGCGCTTGCGGCGACTCCAACCACAGCAGGCCGGATCGATTCCGGGGGTTCAGGCGCCTGCGCATGGATCGGAGCGCAGGCGCTCACGCTGTCGCTCCAGCCACGCGCGCTCGGCCGCCGTGGCGACCAGGGCGATCGCGGCATCGTAGGCCTGCCGTGCTTCCGCGCTGCGCCCGGTCCGTCGCAGCAGATCGGCACGTACCGCCTGGTAGGGCAGGAATTCGCCGAGGCCGGCGGCATCCAGGGCCGCCAGCTCCCGCAGCGCGTTCTCCGCTCCCGACACTTCGGCAAGTGCGACGGTCCGGTTCACGCGCACGACGGGATCGTCGCGCACCTGCAGGAGCAGATCGTATAGCTCCAGCACCTGGCGCCAGGGCGGCGGCTCCGCCAGGCTGGTGCGGGCGCACCAGCGTGCATGAATGGCCGCCTGGACGACGCGCGCGCGCCGCGGGTCCAGTGCCAGAGCGCGATCCAGGTAGGCGCTCGCCTGGCCGATCAGCTGCCGGTCCCAGCGCTGCGGGTCCTGCTCGGACAGCGGCACCATGCTGCCTTCCGGATCGGTCCTCGCGGCTCGGCGTGCCTCGCTGAATCGTGTGGTCGCCGCCAGCGCCATCACTTCCGGATCCTCCGGCGCCAGCTGCGCCAGGACTCGCGTCAGTTCCAGCGCTTCGAGCGCATAGCCCGCGTGCGGGCCCTGGCCCGCCGCGTCCTCGTGCGCCTTGGCGTACACGACCTCGAGAGTCGAGAGCACGGCATCCATCCGCTCCGGCCAGCCATCGGGGCCCGGAACCTCGAACGGGACGCCAGCCTCCGCGATCTTGCGCTTGGCCCGCACCAGGCGCTGCGCGAGCGTCGCCTCCGGCAGCAGGAAGGCATGTGCGATCTCGCGGGTCGACAGTCCGCACACCAGCCGCAGGGTCAGCGCGGCCCGGGCCTCGATCGCCACCGCGGGGTGGCAGCACAGGAAAATGAGCGCGAGCCGCTCGTCGGGGATCGGCATCGACTCCTCCGTAGCGTCCTCCGCCGATTCGACTTCGGCCGCATACGGGGCCAGCCTGCTCTCGAGACCGCGCCGCCGGAGCACGTCGATGGCGCAGCGGTAGGCTGCCCGGTAGAGCCACGCCGCCGGGTCCCGCGGAGCGCCATCGCGTGCCCACGCCGCGACGCTGCGCAGGCAGGCTTCTGCCAGTGCGTCCTCGGCCAGATCGATGTCGCGGAAGCGGGAGGCGAGCGCCGCGATGATGCGCCCGCCCGCCTCCCGAAACACGCGCTCCAGTGCGGCGCCGTTCAACCCGGACCGAGCACCGGACGGATTTCGATCGCGCCGTCCTGGAGCACGGGTACCTTTCTTGCCACCGCGATCGCCGCGTCGAGATCCGGCACGTCGATCAGGTAGTAGCCTCCGAGCTGCTCCCGGGACTCCGCAAAGGGGCCGTCATGAACGCTCTGTCGCCCATTCCTGGTCCGCAGCGTGGTGGCGCTGGACGTACCCTTGAGGCCGGCGCCCGCAACCCGGGCCGCGCCGAGCTCGCGATTGAAGTCGATGTGCTTGCTGACGATCTGCTGCATGGCCGCTCCGTCCTTGCCCGGGCCATAGATCGCTTCGTCTTCGTAAATCAACAACATGAATTGCATGGTGTCACTCCTTGGCGATGGTAGATCCACGTTCTGCAGATAGACGCACCGCGCTCGGCAGGATCGACAGCTGCTGCCAGAAAATATTCAGCGGTTGAGCGCCCCCATCATGACGGGCGGATAACGCTCTCCCGCCGCCGCATCGGGCGGGAACGCGGCGTCGAGCGCGGCGAGCTGCGCCGCGGTGAGTCGCACGTCGAGCGCCGCGATGTTCTCGTCGAGATAACGGCGGCGTTTGGTGCCCGGAATCGGCACGATGTCCTCGCCCTTCGCGAGTACCCACGCCAATGCGAGCTGGCTGGCCGTGCACCCGATCCCGGCGGCCATCGCCTGGACCTGTTCGACGAGGCGCAGGTTGCGCTGGAAATTTTCCCCCTGGAAGCGCGGGCTGGAGGTCCGGTAGTCCCCGGCCAGGAAGTCTTCGGGGCGCGTAAAACTGCCGGTCAGGAAGCCACGTCCGAGCGGACTGTAGGCCACGAAGCCGACGCCCAGCCGGCGACAGGCGGCCAGCGCACCGGCTTCCGGGTCGCGCGACCACAGCGAGTACTCACTCTGCAGCGCCGTGATCGGATGTATGCGGTGTGCCCGTTCGAGCGTGGCCGGCGCCGCTTCGGACATGCCGAGGAAGCGCACCTTGCCCGTGCGGACCAGTTCTGCCATCGCGCCGATGGTGTCCTCGATCGGCACCGCAGGGTCGACGCGGTGCTGGTAGTACAGGTCGATCGTCTCGACGCCGAGGCGCCGCAGGCTTCCCTCGACCGATCGGCGCACGTAATCGGGGCTGCCGTTGAAGCCCCGTATCGAGGGATCCTTCGGGTCGCGCATGATCCCGAACTTGGTCGCGAGGAATACCTGGTGGCGGCGACCCCGGATCGCGCGGCCGACCAGTTCCTCGTTCGTGAACGGTCCATACATGTCGGCCGTATCGAGCATCGTGATGCCCTGGTCGAGCGCGCGCTGCAGGGTTGCCAGCGATTCCTGCTCGTCGCGTCCGGCGTAGAACTCGCTCATCCCCATGCAGCCCAGCCCCAAGGCTGATACCTGCGGGCCATTGCGGCCGAGCTGACGAATCTGCATGTCGGTCTCCAGGGTGGATTAATCGAAACGTCACGTGGCGTTAATATAGGCGCGAGGATTCTGCGAGACTCTGCGCGGGTTAGGCAAACAGGCGGTACGAGGAGCCGAGTGATGGATCCAGAGTCCGGAGGCGCTGCCTGGAACCCGATGGCCCTGACGCGCCGGGCGGGTGCCACAGCGTGGCCCTGGGGATGGATCGCGCTCGTCACTTCGGGGCTCGGGCTGATGATGCAGTACGTCGATCGTCCGCTGGCGCGCTGCTTCGCCCCTCACGACGGTTGCCTGTTCCAGGTCGCCGCGTTCCTGACCCGCTTCGGCAACGCGCTGTGGTGGCTGGCGCCCTCGCTCGGGCTGTTCCTCGTCGCGCGTTTCATCTGGCGCAGTCCGGCCTGGGCCGCGCGCGCGCTGTTCCTGTTCACCAGCGTGTCGACCTGCGGCATCCTCGTGGACCTGCTCAAGCTGCTGGCGGGGCGCGCGCGCCCCGAACTGTGGTTCACGCAGGGCATCTACGGCTTTTCGTATCCGCACCTGCAGGCGCTCTATCAGTCCTTTCCGTCCGGTCACGCCGCCTGCGCGAGTGGTGCCGGCGTCGCGCTGTGCCTGCTGTTCCCGCGCCATCGTCCGATCTGGGTGGCGGTGGCCCTGGTGCTCGGGCTCACACGCGTGATCGTGACCGCGCACTACCTGAGCGATGTCGTCGCCGCGACCCTGCTGGCGGCACTGATCGTGCACGAGTTGCGCCGGCTTTTCGCCCGCCACGGCCTGGTGCTGGGCGGGGCCGCCGGTTCAGGCGCGGTGCAGCTGCATTCGCCGTTTGCGGTGCGCCTCGCCGGCAGCCGGCAGGTGCGGCCAGCGCGTTGGTCTGCGCCTTCCTCAGCGCGGTCCAGGCCCGACCTGGGCGGCGCCGGCGCGCTCTGAGCCGCCCGGCGCGCCGGGCGGCGGCGAGAGCCCGATGCCACGCGCCAGTGCGAGGGTCAATACCGGCTCCCCCGCGCGCTGCAGCGCCAATGGCGGCAACGGCTCGATGCGCTGGAAGTACGGGGCGGCCCGCTGCCGCCAGTCCGTGCGCCGGGCATTGGCGATGAGCAGCAGGTCGCGGCCCTGGAAGCCGCGCACGTCCTGCTGGAACGCGTACTGGCGCGGATCATCGGACAGGCACAGCACGGGTACCCGGCCACCGAGTGCATAGTCCACTCGTCCCGCGTCGATCCAGCTCACCGCGCCGATGACCGATCCGGCCGGCAGCAGTCCGCGCTGCGCCAGCGCCGCCTGCAGGGAGCGCCAGTCCAGCAGTTCGACCGTCGGATCGTGCTCCGGAAACGACGCGACATGGCGGTCCAGCCATCCGGTTCGCGCCTGCAGCGCCGCGCAGCCCAGCGTCGCCCCCAGCAGCCCGGCGCTCAAGGACGCGTACCAGCGTACGGCGAGCGCATGCCGCGCCTCGTACCCCGCGAGCCAGGCTCCCAGCAGCGGGAACGCGAACAGCCAGCCGATCGCCGGCCAGTGCGGCAGCACGGTGGTCCAGAATCCCGCCACCGCGAAGCAGCCGATCGGGCCGATCGCGCACAGCGCGAACAGCCAGTCCGCCTGGTGCCGTGGGCGGCGCACCCATGCGCTCCAGACGGCCGCGGCCAGTGCGATGCCGATCCACGGCAGCAGGTAGGCGCCCTGTGCCGCGAGGCTGGCGAGGCCGCGACCCGCGCTGAAGCCCGACGGCAGCGCGCGCGCGCCCTGGAACGCGAACGACACCCAGCCATGCATCGCATTCCAGACCAGGACCGGCGCGAACAGCGCGAGTGCCAGCAGCGCCGCGAGCCACGGCGCGGACGTGGCGAGCACGCGGCGGTGCGGTGAGCTGAGCAGGTACAGCAGCAGTCCCAGGATCGGAAACAGCGCGAGGTATTTCGACAGCAGCGCCAACCCCGCACACAGTCCTGCCAGCAGCCACCAGCGGCAGGCGCTGGCCGTGGAGCGCCCGGGTTCGAGCGCGCGCGTGGCCGACCACACCATCGCCAGCGCGCTGCACAGCAGCGGTCCGTCCGGCAGCACCCAGCTGGCGCTGCTCAACGTGAATACCGGTGCGAGATTCAGCGCCAGCAGTGCCCACAGGCCCGCGCGCCGGCCATAGGCGTGTGCCGTGAGCCGGTACAGCAGCACGCTCGAGACGGCGAACAGCGCGATGAACGGCACTCGCAGCAGCCACGGATCCTCGCGGCCGATCAGTCGCGCCCAGACCCCGACGATCCACAGGTGCAGCGGAGGATGATCGAAGTAGGACAGGGCGAGCTGTCGTGCGACCGCGACGGAGTAGGTCTCGTCCTGGCCCAGGCCGACACTGGCGGCCAGCAGCAGCCGCAGGGCCGCGCCGAGACCGATGATCAGCGCGACGGAGCGGGTCAATGACCGGCCTTGACCTCGGCGTAGACCCAGCGCACGAAGCGCTCTGCGGTCTGCGCGCCCTGCGGGACCTGGGCGTCGAAGTCTGCGGTGGGCCGCGCCGCGATGACCTCATCGATGCCGTCGCCCGCGGCGACCAGCGCGGCGATCTTCGCGCGGACCGCGACGATCAGGTCGCGCTGCGCAATGAGGCCGCTGTGATCGGTGATGGCGCCATGGCCTGGAATCACCCGCGTCCTGGGACCCGTCAGGCTGATCAGCGTGCCGAGGCCATCGATCATGCCGGCGAGACTCCCGCCGCTGCTGAGGTCGCAATAGGGGTAGCCGACGCTGCGGAAGATATCGCCGACCGCCAGGATGTCGTGCGCCGGGAAGCTCACCACGGTATCGCCGTCGGTGTGCGCGATCCGGACCGGAATCAGGCGCACGTCCTCACCATTGAAGTGGATCGTGACCGGCGCGTCGTAGGTCACCACGGGCAGGGCCGCGGCGGGCGCCGGCCGGCCGGGGGAACCGTCCGCGGCCGGCCCTGGGTGCTCGAGTCGCGCCCGCAGCTGCTCGCGGGCGAAAATCAGGGCGCCGAGCTTCGCGAAATTCTCGTTGCCGCCGGTATGGTCGGGATGCCAGTGGGTATCGACCAGGAAGCGGATCGGCCGGTCCGTGATCTGCCGGATGGCGGCGACCAGCCGGGCGGTCAACGGTGCGAACTGGGAATCGACCAGCAGCACGCCGTCCGGTCCGGCCAGCACGCTGATCGTGCCGCCCTGACCCTCGAGGGTGTAGAAGTCCTGGGACAGCTGCGTCGCACGGATTTCCACCTTGCTGAAATCCGGCTGTGGGGATGGCTGCTGCGGTGGCTGCTGCTGGGCCGGGGCGGACGCGAACACGCAGCTCACGGCGATGCCGGCGAGCAGCCGACGTGGGGTTCCCGGGCTCATCGTGCGACTCCCGTTCCGGTCCGTCACCGGGGATTGGCTGGTGACTGGCTGGTGGCCGGCTGGTGACTGGGGCGCGCATCTTAGCGCACTATCCGCCGATGGCTGCGAAGGACCAGGGCGCGTCGATCGTCTACAGCACGGGCTCGGGCCGCATGTGCGCGGGATGCCGGCGTCCGAGCGCGCAGTGCGCCTGTCGCGGGCGCGACGGCACCGCGCAACGTGCGGCTACGATGGCCGGCGCGCCGGTGCGCGTCGGCCGGGCGACCCAGGGCCGGGCCGGCAAAGGCGTCACCGTGATCACGGGACTGCCGCTCGCGGCGCCGCAGCTCGAGGCGCTCGCGGCCGAGTTCAAGCGTCAATGCGGCAGTGGCGGTACGGTGCGCGATGGCGCGATCGAGATCCAGGGCGAGCATCGCGACCGCATCGTGCGGGAACTCGCGCGCCGAGGTTTCAGCCCGAAGCGCTCGGGCGGCTGAGCCGCGCTCCTCAGGCCGTGGCGCCGGACACGGCCGCGCCCGGCAGCGCGGAGTGGCGCACCGATACCTTGGGCCATTGATTCGCGAGTCGCGCGGCGAGCCGTTCGGCGATGTAGACCGAACGGTGCTGGCCGCCGGTGCAACCGACGGCGATCGTCAGGTAACGGCGGTTGGCGGCCTGGTGCTCGGGGATGCGCGCCTCGATGAACGTGGCGACATCGTCGATGAATCGTCCTACCGCGGGCTGGGCCTCCAGGAAATGCACCACCGCCGGATCACGCCCGGTCAGCGGACGCAGGCTCTGCTCCCAGTAGGGATTGGGCAGCGAGCGTGCATCGAATACGAAATCCGCATCGCCCGGAATGCCATGCTTGAAGCCGAAGGACTCGCACAGCAGCGACATCTGGTCGCGGCGGCGCTCACCGACCCGGCGATGGATCAGTTCGCGCAGTTCATGCACGCCCATGCGCGAGGTATCGACCACCAGATCGGCGGCGTTGATCAGCGGCTCGAGCAGCGACCGCTCGATCGCGATGGCCTCGTGCAGGCTCTCGCCCTGGCGGCTCAGCGGATGCTTGCGCCGCGTCTCGGCGAAGCGGCGCAGCAATTCCTCGTCGCCGGCCACGAGGAACAGCAGTTCACAGTCGATGCCGCTGCGCCGTAGCTCGGCGAGCAGCATCGGCACGGTCGCGATCTCGTCGTCCGGGTTGCGGGCGTCGATGCCCACGGCGGTGCGCTGGTACACGGGCGACGCGCTGCGGACCGTGTGCGAGATGAACGCGCGCAGCAGGGCAGCCGGAATGTTGTCGATGCAGTAGAAATCGAGGTCCTCGAGCATGTGCAGCGCCACGCTCTTGCCGGATCCCGACAGGCCGCTGAGGAATATCAGTCGCAAGGCCGTGCGTGCCGTCGCCTGGCGCCGGGCGCTGCAGGTTCAGGCGACGGGCGCTCTTCTGCGCCTGCCCCGCATGGTGATCCGTCATCTTCTCCTTGTGCTTGCGCACCCGGCGTTCGAGCTTGTCGGCCAGCGAATCGATCGCGGCGTACATGTTGCCGTCGGTCGCGAGCGCGTGAATGCGTCTCGCCCCGCACGTGCAGCGTCGCTTCGGCCCGGTGCAGCAGCTTCTCTACGGTGAGCACGAAATGCGTGTCGATGACGTGATCGAAGTGGCGCAGGATGCGCTCGAGCTTCTTCTCGACGTAGGCGCGCAGGGCGGCCGTGATCTCGACGTGATGACCGGTGACGCTCAGTTGCATAGCCCCGTCTCCTTGGTGAATTGCGGATGAACTGCGTGGTGCCGCGGCGTCACTTGCCATTGACCCGTTTGCGCTCGTTCGACGGGGCCAGTCCCATCGTCTCGCGGTACTTGGCCACGGTGCGCCGTGCTACCGGAATGCCCTCCCCGGACAGGATCTCGGCGATGCGGCTGTCGCTCAGGGGCGCGACCGGGTCCTCCTCGCGGATGAGCTTGCGGATCTTGGCGCGGATCGCGGTCGAGGAGGTACCGGAACCGTCGCTGCCCTCGACCTGGCTCGAGAAGAAATAACGCAGCTCGAACACGCCGCGCGGCGTGTGCATGTACTTGCCCGAGGTGACGCGCGACACCGTCGATTCGTGCATGCTGATCGCCTCGGCGATGTCGCGCAGGATCATCGGGCGCATGCGCTCCTCGCCGTGCTCGAGGAACTCGGTCTGCCGCTCGACGATCGACCGTGCGACGCGTGTCAGCGTGTCATGGCGGATCTCGAGGCTCTTGAGCAGCCAGCGTGCTTCCTGCAGCTGCGCGCGCATCGTCGCGTGCGTGCTGCTGCGACCGACCAGATTGGCATAGCCCTGGTTGAGGCGCACCCGCGGGAGCGTCGCCGAATTGATCTCGACCGACCAGCCGCGCGGAGTGCGGCGTACGAACACGTCGGGTACGACGTATTCGGCAGCCGCGCCGCTGATCACCGATCCGGGGCGCGGCTGGCAGCCGCGCACCAGCGCGACCGCGCTGTGGAACTCCTCGTCCGGAATGCGCAGCTCACGCCGCAGCGCGGTGAGCTCACGCTCGGCCAGCAGTTCGAGATGGTGGCGTGCGATGGTCTTGGCCGCAGCGAGCCCCGCCGTCGAGGGTTCGAGCTGCTCGAGCTGCAGCAGCAGGCACTCGCTGACCGAACGGGCGCCGACGCCGGCCGGATCGAGCAGCTGCACGATCGCCGAGCACGCGCTCGACCTCCTCGACGCTCGGATCGATATCGGGCTTCAGGCTCGCGCCGATCACGTCCAGCGGCTCGCTCAGGTAGCCGTCGTCATTGATGGCGTCGATGATGGCGCGTCCGATCGCGAGTTCGCGGGACCCGAGGCGCGCCATCTCGAGCTGCCAGAGCAGGTGGTCGCGCAGCGACTGGCCGGCGGAGTCGGCGAACTCCTGCTGCCGGTCATCATCGCCGCCGCTCCACGGATTCTCGGCCGGACCCACCGACTGTTCGCTCCAGCCGTCGTCCACGACGTCCACCGGAGGCTCCTCGGGCGTCGCCGCGGTCTCGCGCGCGGTCTCCGCGCCCGGGAGCTGCTCGTAGGTGCCGCTCTCGGAGTCCTCATCCTGCTCGAGCATCACATTGGTCTCGAGCAGCTCGCGGATGTGCGCCTGCAGCTCGATGGTCGGCAGCTGCAGCAGGCGGATCGCCTGCTGCAGCTGCGGCGTCATCGTGAGCTGCTGGCCGAGGCGCAGCTGCAGGGACGGCTTAAGCATGAATCGTGCCTGCACCCGGTCGCCATGCCGCGGCGCATCGCGCAACTCTATGATTTTTGAGAACTAACAGGGCAACTCCAGTCTGTCACAGGCGGAACGTCTGCCCCAAGTACACCTCACGGACTTGGGCGTTGGCAAGGACTTGTTCCGCGGTCCCGGATGCGATGACGAGGCCGCGGTCGACGATATAGGCGCGACCGCAGACCCCCAGGGTCTCGCGCACGTTGTGATCGGTGATCAGCACGCCGATGCCGCGACCGGCCAGGTCGCGAATGATGCGCTGGATATCGAGCACCGAGAGCGGGTCGACGCCCGCGAAGGGTTCGTCGAGCAGCATGAACCGAGGTTCGGCGGCGAGCGCGCGAGCGATTTCGACGCGGCGGCGCTCGCCGCCCGAGAGCGCCAGGCCGCGGGTGTCGCGCACCGACGCGATCCGCAGCTCGGACAGCAGCTCCTCGAGCCGCCGTTCGCGCTCCAGGCGGTCGAGGTCCCGGCGCAGTTCGAGTACCGCCATGATGTTGTCGGCGACCGAGAGCTTGCGGAAAACGGAAGCCTCCTGCGGCAGGTAACCGATGCCGAGGCGCGCGCGCTGGTCGATGCTGAGCGCGGTGAGATCGCGCTCGTCGAGCCGGATCGAGCCGCCGTCGGCCGGAATCAGCCCGACGATCATGTAGAAAGCAGTGGTCTTGCCCGCGCCGTTCGGTCCGAGCAGCCCGACCACCTCGCCGGTGCCGACCTCGAGCGACAGGTCGCGCACGACCTGGCGCGAACGATAGGACTTCTGCAGCGAGCGTGCCTGGAGCAGCGTCACGGTCGCGCTCCCCCCTCCGGAGCGCACTGGGAGCCCGGGTCGGTCCGGATCGTGCCGTGCACCTGCGACGGATCGCCGCCGGCCGCTGCCTGCACGCGCTGTCGCGTCACGTCGTAGTCGATGTGCGGCGCCCGAATCTCGCGGCAGCCGTCGCTGAGCCAGCTGTCGCCGTCGAGCTGCAGCAGGTTGCGGTCCACGTCGAAGCGCAGCGACCTGGCGTGCCCGCGCGCCTGCTCCCGGCCGCGGTCGATCGTGCGCGCAAATTCCGCCGGCTCGCCGCTGGCGGTCAGCATCGCGACGTGTTTGTTCGCGAACTGCACCGTGGCCGTTTCGGCGTGCAACTCGTTGTGCTGGTTCGGACTCTGGTCCATGTCGACCTGAACGTGACCGGTGAGCACCCACTGGCTGCTCGCCAGGTCGAGCCCGGAAGCCTCGGCGCGATCGGCACTGATGTGCACGCGACCGTGCGTGCTGTCCACGAGGCTGAGGTCGTGCAGGATGATGTGATTGCGCTCGGCCTCGAGGCTCGAGGCCGTGTAGCACAGCGGCTCGGCGCATGCATCCGCAGCCGCAGCCGCAGGCGCAGGCGCAGGCGCAGTATCCGCGCCTCGCGCCCCCTGGCTGCACGCCAGCGCGACGCCCAGCAGCGCGACGCCCGGCAGCGCGACGCGCAACGCCTCAGTGCGTGATCGCGCCACGCACGTCCGCCTTGAGGTGCAGCCGGTAGCCGTCGAGATCCGCGCTCATGCCGCGACCGAGCAGCCGGTCACCGGCCCATTCCACCCGCACCGCGTCATCGGAGGTCGCGACATTGGCGGCCATGTCGAGCCGCAGGTCGTCGGTATCGAAGCGCATCAGCACGTCGGAGCCATCGGGCCGGCCTTCCCCGTGCACCATGCCGGAGAGCTCGGCGGTACGCGCATCCTGGGGCAGCTGTCCGCGCTGCGCGCGCAGGGTCCAGTGGTTGCCGGCCTGTGGCTGGTAATCGAGCTGTGGTTCGCGCAGGAAGATCGTACCCCGCGGCTGAGGCTGCTCCATCCGGTCGGCGCGCAGCCGGTAGAGCGCCATGCCGTCACCGCCGGTCTCGATCAGCTCGGCGTGCAGCGCCGCGAAGCCGGGTTGGCCGGCCGCGCTGTCCGCACCCGCGCCTTCGCCTGCCGCGCCGTTGTCCGATTCCCGGAAGTACAGCAGTGCGACCAGCGTTCCGAGCATGAGCGCGGCCAGCACGAAGCGCGTGATCATGGGGTGGAATGGCCACGCGCCGCGAGCAGCCAGTCGCACACTTCCCGGACCGCGCCTGCGCCGCCCGGCAGGCGCGTGCACCGGTGCGCCGCGGCGAGCGCCGAGCATGCGCGTCGGCGACCGCAACCGCCAGCCCGGCCCGTCGCAGCATCGGCACGTCGGGTTCGTCGTCACCGACACACGTGCAGTGGCGCGCCTCGACGCCCAGTGCGCCGAGCAGCGCTTCGAGGGCCACGCCCTTGTCGCCGACTCCCTGGCTCACGTGGCGGATACCGAGCTCCCGGCAGCGCCGCTGCACGGCCGCGGAGCGCCGTCCGGAAATCACCGCGACCTCGATGCCCGCCTCCTGCAGCCGACGGATGCCGTGGCCATCGCGCACATGGAAGGATTTGCCGATCTCCCCCCGATCGCCGTAGAGCAGGCGGCCATCGGTCAGTACTCCATCGACGTCGAGCACGAGCAGGCGCATCGGCGACAGCGCAGCGGCGCGCCGGCGCGGCTGGCGGGCGCGACTCACACCACACCCGCACGCATCAGATCGTGCACATTGAGCGCGCCGATCAATTGCCGGGACTCGTCGGTCACGAGCAGGGCGGTCACGCGATGGTTTTCCATCAATGCGGCCGCGGTCGCCGCCAGCTCCGTGGCGCGGATGGTGCGAGCGCCGCTGTTCATGACCTGCGCCATCGTGGCCGCATGCAGGTCGACGCGCCGGTCGAGTGCGCGCCGCAGGTCGCCATCGGTGAATACGCCGAGCACCTGCCCCTGCGCGTCGACGACGGCAGTGAGGCCGAGACCCTTGCGGGTCATCTCGAGCAGACCCTCGGCCAGTGGCGTGGTCGGAGCGACGCGCGGCAGCTGCATCGCCGCTGCGCATCACGTCGGCGACGTGCAGCAGCAGGCGGCGGCCGAGCGCGCCGCCGGGATGCGAGCGTGCGAAGTCCTCGGCGGAGAAGCCACGCGCCTCGAGCAGCGCGACCGCGAGCGCATCGCCCATCACCAGCGCGGCGGTCGTGCTCGCGGTCGGTGCCAGATTGTGCGGGCAGGCTTCCTGCGGCACCGCGACGTTGAGGTGCGCATCGGCGGTGCGCCCGAGCGTCGAATGGGCGTCGCTGGTCAGCGCGATCAGCGGCGCGCCCAGGCGCTTGACGTGGGAGAGCAGTGCGAGCACTTCCGCGGTCTCGCCCGAGTTCGAGACCGCGAGCAGCACGTCGCCCCGCGTCAGCATGCCGAGGTCGCCGTGCCCGGCCTCGCCCGGGTGCAGGAAGAACGCAGGCGTGCCGGTGCTCGCCAGCGTCGCCGCGATCTTGCGCGCGACGTGGCCGGACTTGCCCATGCCGGTCACGACCACGCGCCCGCGGCAGGCGAGGCAGATCCGGCAGGCGCGCGCGAAGCCCTCGTCGAGGCGCGACTGCAGCGCCGCGAGCGCCGCGGACTCGATCTCGATGGTGCGGCGCGCGCTGCGCAGCAGTGCCGCGGTGTCCGCGGCCGCTAGGTCGGCTGGATCGGTCGTCATGGATCCCCGGGAGGCAGGGGCATTATTCATGGGTCCCTCGCCATGCGCATAATAGCGCCTTAGGTCCCTCGCGGACTGCCCGAAGGTCACGCCCCGCCATGACTCCAGACGAGATCGCCGACCTGATTCGGACGGCGCTGCCCGACGCGCGCATCGAGGTGCGCTCCGACGACAACTCCACTTCGAGGCGCTGCTGGTCGCGCCGGCCTTCCGGGGCTGCGCCCGGTCGCGCGCCACCAGCTCGTGTACCGCGCGCTCGGCGAGCGCGTGGGGCAGCAGATCCACGCGCTCTCGATCGACGCGTGCACGCCGGCCGAATGGGCCGCACGCGGCGCCGCTGAGGCGCCGCCATGGACAAGCTGCAGATCACCGGCGGCATCCCGCTCGAGGGAGAGGTGCGCATTTCGGGCGCGAAGAATGCCACCCTGCCGATCCTGGCCGGGGCGCTGCTCGCCGAGGGCCCGGTCACCATCGGCAACGTGCCGCATCTGCAGGATGTCACCACCACGATCGAACTGCTGGGCCGGATGGGCGTCACCGTCACGATCGATGAGCGGATGCGCATCGAGGTCGATGCGGGCACGATCCGCGAGTACTTCGCCCCGTACGACCTGGTCAAGACCATGCGCGCCTCGATCCTGGTGCTCGGGCCGCTGCTCGCGCGCTTCGGCCGCGCCGACGTGTCGCTGCCCGGCGGCTGCGCGATCGGCGCGCGGCCAGTCAACATCCATGTCGCCGGCCTGCAGGCGATGGGCGCGGACATCCACATCGAGGGTGGCTATATCCGCGCCCGAGCCGCGCGCCTGCGCGGCGCCCGCCTGGTGCTCGAGACCGTGACCGTCACCGGTACCGAGAACCTGATGATGGCCGCGACGCTGGCCGACGGCGAGACGGTGCTCGAGAACGCCGCACGCGAGCCGGAGGTGGTGGATCTCGCGCATTTCCTGGTCGCAATGGGCGCGCGCATCAGCGGCGCGGGCACCGATCGCATCGTGATCCAGGGTGTCGAGCGGCTGCAGGGCGTGCACTACGAGGTGCTGCCCGACCGGATCGAGGGTGGCACCTACCTGGTGGCCGGAGCGATCACCGGCGGCCACGTGCGCATCAAGAATGCCCGTCCCGCGCACCTCGACGCCGTGATCGGCAAGCTGCGCGAGAGCGGTGCCAGCGTCGAGTGCGGCGAGAACTGGGTGGAGGTCGACATGCGCGGCCGGCGGCCGCGCGCGGTCGACGTACGCACGGCGCCGTACCCGGCGTTCCCGACCGACATGCAGGCGCAGTTCGCGGCCCTCGATACCGTGGCCGATGGCGTCGGCACGGTCGTCGAGACCATCTTCGAGAACCGCTTCATGCACATGCTCGAGATGCGGCGCATGGGCGCGGAGATCCGGCTCGAAGGCAACACCGCGATCATCCGGGGCGTGAGCCGGCTCACGGCAGCTCCGGTGATGGCGACGGACCTGCGGGCCTCGGCCAGCCTCGTGCTGGCGGGCCTGGTCGCCGAAGGGCGTACCGAGATCGAGCGCATCTACCATATCGACCGCGGCTACGAGACGATCGAGGAGAAGCTGTCGCAGCTCGGCGCGCGCATCCGGCGCGTGCCGAACTAGGCCTCGGGATCCGGCCCCAGCACGGGCGCTGACCTACCCGAACGGGGCCCCCGTGCCGGCCCGGCCGATCAGGCCGCGTTCGGACGCTCGGTCACCGCCAGCGTCAGGTTGAGCTCGTTCCGGCCGCGCAGGACGCGCAGGATCACGCTGCTGCCGGGCCGCTTGCTGGCGATCTGCACGAGCGTGTCCTGCGCGTTGTGCACCAGCCGACCGTCGATGGCGAGCACGATGTCGCCGAGGCGCAGTCCCGCCTGCACCGCGGGACTGTTGCGGTACAGGTTGGTGACCACGACCCCGCCGCGCGCCAGACCGAGCTGCTGCGCCTGCGAGTCGTCGACATCCTCCGGCAGGATGCCGCTCCAGCCCCGGATCACGCGTCCGTGATCGAGGATTTCCTGCATGACCCCGCGCGCCAGATTGACCGGGATCGCGAAGCCGATGCCCTCGACACTGATGTCGCCACCGCTGTTCTTGCCGAGCACGGCGGTATTGATGCCGATCAGCTCGCCGAGCGTGTCGATCAGTGCGCCGCCCGAATTGCCGGCATTGATGGCCGCGTCGGTCTGGATGAAGTTCTCGAAGGTCGCGACGCCAAGCTGGCTGCGTCCGGTCGCGCTGACGATGCCGTGCGTGACGGTCTGCGAGAGTCCGAGCGGATTGCCGATCGCAAGCACTCCATCGCCGACCTGGAGCTGATCGGAGCGGCCGAGCGGCATCACCGGCAGCCGCGGCAGCCGGATCGACAGCACGGCGAGATCGGTATCCGGATCGCGCCCCACCACCGAGGCGCGCGTCACGCGCCCGTCGGCCAGCTGCACCATGATCGTGTCGGCGTTCGCAATCACGTGGTTGTTGGTGATGATGTGCCCGGCAGCGTCGACGATGACTCCCGAACCCAGCGCCCGCTCGACCCGCCGCCGGTACATCGGGCGCAGGTCGCCGAACAGCTGGTCGAACACCGAAGGCTCGATCTGTTCGGTCACCAGCCGCGCGGTCGAGATATTGACGACCGCCGGGGCCGCGCGCTTGACGGCAGCCGCATAGGACTCGGCGGTCGGGGTGGCGGTCGAGTCGCCCGGTGTCGGCGCGCGCGCCGCACCATTGTCGGAGGCCGGTGCCACCGTGGTGCGCGGCGGCGGGGCGGCTGCACCCGGCGAGGGCAGGGCGCCTGCGTCGCCTGGGGTGCCGTACGGGTGCGCGGCAGGCGAATCTCCCGGTCGCCGCAGCAATCCGGGATTGAAAAACACCAGGACGAACGCGAGCGCCAGGCCACCGACGATGCAGCCCGCCAGGAAGGTCAGTGCGCGTCCCATGCGCTTGAGTGTCATCGGCCCGATCTCCTGCGATCCCCCGGCGCCCCGAAGAGCCCGGAGGGTTGTGTATAATGCGACACTCCCCGGCGGTTTAGGCAGCGACCCTGGTCACGGTCGGTATTTGTCACAGCGCGACGAACGGAAGGCGGGTAAGACATGAGCGACAGCGGTGCGATAGCCAATGACATAGAGATTGACGAAAGCCGCCGAAAGTTTCTTACCGCAGCGGCCAGCGCCACCGCCGCCGTCGGCGCCGCAGTGACCCTGGTGCCGTTCGTCGAATCCTGGACGCCCTCGGAGCGGGCCCGGGCGCTGGGTGCTCCCGTGACCGTGGACATCAGCAAGCTCGAGACCGGCCAGATGATTCTCGCGACCTGGCGCAAGCAGGTCATCTATATCGTGCGTCGGGACAAGGCGCTGGTCGATGCGTTGCCGAAGCACGACGGTGAGTTGAAGGATCCCGCTTCTGCCGAGTCCGAGCAGCCCGACTACGCGCGCAACGAGATGCGCGCGCGCCGCGCCGATCTGATGGTGATGATCGGGTTCTGCACGCACCTCGGCTGCCTGCCCAAGCAGTTCTTCGACCCCGGTGACCCGGTACTCGGCGCCTACTGGCCCGGGGGGTTCCGATGTCCGTGCCATGGCTCGCGGTTTGACATTGCCGGCCGCGTGTTCAATGGCTCGCCGGCGCCGACCAACCTGCGCATCCCGCCCTACAGCTTCAGCGCGGACAGTACGCTCGTAATCGGTTTGGACGGCGGCAGCACCGCGGGAGCAGCCTGATGGGCAGCAATGCAATGGACAAGTCGGGCGCCGCCGGCGCGCCCGCCGGCGGGTTCTGGGGCTGGCTCAACCAGCGTCTGCCGGTCGCGGCACTTCTGGCGCAGCCAGGCCTCCGAGTACTACGCGCCGAAGAACTTCAACGTCTGGTACTACTTCGGCTCGCTCGCGCTGCTGGTGCTGGTGATGCAGCTGGTGACCGGCATCTTCCTGACCATGTTCTACAAGGTCGGGGAGGCCACCGCCTTCGATTCGGTCGAATACATCATGCGCGAGGTCCAGCTACGGCTGGCTGCTGCGCTACCTGCATTCGACCGGCGCCTCGGCGTTCTTCCTGGTGATCTACCTGCACATGTTCCGCGGCATCATGTACGGCTCCTACAAGGCGCCGCGCGAGCTGCTGTGGCTGTTCGGCATGGTCATCTACCTGGCGCTGATGGCCGAGGCGTTCATGGGCTACGTGCTGCCCTGGGGCAACATGTCGTTCTGGGCCGCGCACGGTGATCATCAACCTGTTCGGCACCATCCCGGCGATCGGCCCGGGCCTGGTCGAGTGGATCCGCGGCGACTACGGCATCGCCGATGCGACGCTCAACCGCTTCTTCTCGCTGCACGTCGTGGCGGTGCCGCTGGTGCTGCTGCTGCTGGTGGTGCTGCACCTGGTGGCGCTTGCACGAGGTCGGATCGAACAATCCCGACGGCGTCGAGATCAAGAACAAGAAGGACGACAAGGGCATGCCGCTCGATGGCATCCCGTTCCATCCTTACTACACGGTCAAGGACCTGTTCGGGACGGGCGTGTTCCTGACGCTGTTCTGCGGCGGTGGTGTTCTTCGTCCCGACCTTCGGCGACCTGTTCCTGGAGAAGGCGAATTTCGAGCCGGCCGACCCGCTCTCGACGCCGGATCCGATCTCGCCCTCGTGGTATTTCACGCCCTACTACGCGATCCTGCGCGCGGTGCCGAACCAGCGCATGGGCGCGCTGCTGATGCTGCTCGCGGTGTCGGCGTTCTTCTTCCTGCCATGGCTCGACCGCTCGCCGGTCAAGTCGGTCCGTTACCGCGGGTGGATCTATCAAGACGTTCCTCGGCCTGTTTGCGATCTCCTTCCTCGCGCTCATGTATCTCGGCATGCAGCCGGCCCAGGGCGTCTACGTGACGCTGTCGCGCGTGTTCGCGGTGCCGTACTTCGCGTTCTTCGTGCTGATGCCGTTCTATTCGCGCATTGATCCGGTCAAGCCCGTGCCCGAGCGAGTCACGTACCATGCGTTAAGCTGGTCAACATCCTCTGGGCGCTGCTCTGCGCGCGCCGCTGCTGGTCGCGGTGCATGCCGCCGAGCCCGCCACGGACGCACCTGCCACGGCCGAGGCAGCAGCCACTCGACTGGGAGCACTGGCGCGCCGGCAACGACGTCAGCGACCTCGCCTCGCTGCAGCGCGGCGCGCGCAATTTCATGAATTACTGCAATGGCTGCCATGCGCTGAAGTACATGCGCTACCAGCGCATGGCCGACGACCTGAAGATTCCGACCGACGTGCTCAAGGCCGACGCTGATCGCGCCGGGCAGCACCAACCTGGACTACATCACGACCGCGATGCCGGCGGCCGATGCCCTCAACTGGTTCGGCAAGGTGCCCCCGGACCTGTCGCTGATCGCGCGCTCGAAGGGCGTCGATTACGTCTACCGCTTCCTGAAGACATTCTATGTCGATCCGAAGCAGGCCGACGGGTACCAACAACCTCGCCTATCCCGGCACGGCGATGCCGGCGGTGCTGTCGAGCCTCGAGGGAGTCAAGGCGGTGGTATTCCGCGACGCGCCGGCCGGTACGGCCGCCGAGCAGCAGAAGCCCCTGGACCACTTCCAGGTCGTGGCTCCCGGCCAGCTCGATGCCGCCGATTACGATGCGTTCGTGCGCGATATCGTGAATTTCCTCGACTACGCGGGCGAGCCGGCCCAGATCGAACGGCACGCCGAGGGTATCTGGGTCGTGCTGTTCCTGGCGATGCTCACGATATTCGTCTGGCTGCTGAAGAAAGAGTACTGGAAAGTGGTGCGCTGATCGCACGCGCGCGCCTGGCCCCAGGGCCCCGAAGGAGAGCCGTACTTGTCCAGCCGCCGCTCGATCATGACCCTGTTCTCGTCGCCGGACGCGCCGAGCAGCCATAGAACGCGGATCGTGCTGGCCGAGAAGGGCGTCGAGATCGAGATCATCGACGTGGTTCCCGGCCGCTATCCGGAAGACCTGCTGGACCTGAACCCGTACCACAGTCTGCCGACGCTGGTGGACCGCGACCTCGTGCTGTACGACTCGCGGGTCATCGTCGAATACCTGGACGAGCGTTTCCCGCATCCGCCACTGATGCCGGTCGATCCGATCCAGCGGGCCCAGTTCCGGCTGGCGCTGTACCGCATCGAGCGCGACTGGTATGGCCAGGCGCAGCTCATCGAAGAGGACCACGACAGGAAGCACGCGGCCCGCAACCGCAAGGTGCTGCGCGACGCGTTGCTGCAGAGCGCGGACGTCTTCAAGGTCAAGCCGTACTTCCTGAGCGATGATTTTTCGCTCGTGGACGCCAGCATCGCTCCGATCCTGTGGC
>CAWIQV010000093.1:0-29248 GCA_963838275.1 uncultured Gammaproteobacteria bacterium
CTTGGCGCTCGGATATTTGCTCGCGCCTGTCATTGAACGGCATTTGTACAGCCGTGCTCCCGGCCAGAGTTTGACCGCCGTATCGTCAGGTTCCGTGCGCAGCGAGACGGGCAAACTCCAGCCGGAAGATCTGCGCAGAATGGCCGAGCAAGGAAATCCCGAAGCTCAATTCCTGCTTGGCACTCTTTATCGCGGCGGCGATGGCGTTTTGCAGAACGACAAGGATGCGGTCGACTGGTTTCAGCGCGCCGCAGACCAGGGGTATGTTCGCGCCCTTTCCGCTCTGGGTTCTTCCTATTGGAGTGGACGAGGAGTTCCTCAGGATTATGCGAAAGCATACTTCTGGTATCAACTGGCGCTGGCCGAGGGGGATCAGAACAGCAAGTCGCTGCTTGAGGGTCTGTCCACTCAATTGACGGGCGAGCAAGTCGCTAGCGTCCGCCAGCAGGCCGAAGCCTGGCTGCACACCAGGTCAGCTCAGACCTCGACCAGGCGCGCCTGGCGCAGGAGAACGCGCGGCGAATCGCCGATGGCCTCGCGGCGGTAAAGGCGGTCGAGGATATCGTCGCGAGCGACGAGCCCGATGTGATCCTCGCGCAGGCCGCGAACATCATGGCGGACTCGCTCAGCCCCCAGGCCACCCATGGCGCCCCCGAGATCGCGCAGCAGGGCGCGCCGGCAGCCGCCCCGGCCCGGCACTAGCCCCGATCGAACGCGCCGCTGCCTCGCGGCTACCGCAGCAGCACCCGGTAGATCTCCCAGAGATCCTCGACCAGCACCTTCGAGCCATCCAGCGTTGCGGCCAGGCTCTCCGCGGTCGGTGCGGTTTCGCCGGCATTGCGGTACTTCGCCAGCTCGCGCAGCCGGTCCAGGCACTGCTTGATCTCCTGCGGCAGATTCGCGCGCTGCTGCAGTAGCAGCCGGCCGCGCGCGATCTCCGCCATGCTCGCCTCGCAGCGCGCGCGATCACCGTACTCATCGCGCGGCGGCTCGCGGCGCCCCGCCGCCTCGCGCGCGAGTTCCACCAGCGTGCCTTGCGCCAGGCGGTTGCTCAGGATCTGGGCGTAGGCCACCGCAGCGAGGTTGATGGCACGGCGCGCATCGACCGACAGGCCCGCGAATTCAGGGGCGGTCTCGGCATCCAGCGCCGCGCGCGCTGCGCGTGCCGCCTCGAGATCCTGCACGCACAGCAGCGCCTGCAGATTCGCGGCCTGCACCTGGCGGCGCAGGGCGCGACGCTTGAAGTAGTGCCAGAACCGGCGCAGCCGCTGCTCGCCCTGCTCCAGCGCCGCAACCCCGTCGCGTGCCTGTACCGCGCGCAGCTCGGCTTCGCGCAGCGTGGCCTCGACGGCCTGGCGCCGCACGAACTGGCGACGGTTGAATTCGGCGAGGAACGCGCGGCGCTCGCGCTCTTCCTGCTGGGCGGCCAGTTCGGCGACGAACTGCGTGAGCAGCGTGCGGCCGAGCGTCCACAGCTCGCGCAGCTGGTAGAACACGAGGGCGGGATAGGCCGTGTCCGGCTGCGCCAGGCGCTCCTCGAGTCCCTGGAGCATCTCCTGCACGCGCGCGGTCGCGCCTTCCTGTTGCTTGACACGGTCCTTGAGTCGCTGGACCTCGTCCTGCAGTCCGCTATATGACTTCTTGAGTTCGGCCCGATTGCGGAACAGCAGCAGCACTCGGTCGTCGTCGACCTCGAGCTTCGGCGTGGCGCCGCCCAGGCGCAGGAATCCGAATTGGCGCATCCATTTCATGAGTAGTGGCATCATTCGCAAGGGGCCACTCCCACTCCACGCTCAGCCGAGCTTGCCGGCCCGGATCTAGGGCTCCGGCACCGTGAACCGATGGCCGCGATCTGCGCAATATTCCAGCCACTTATTTAGCATCATGTTGCGCGACCAGCGCTGATGCAGTTCACGTTCCCCGGGCGGAGCCGCGATTGCGCGCACCGCATCGCCGCCGCTCCGGGCCTCCGCCTCGAGCAGCCGCGCATCGTGATAGGCGCGCAGCCGCATGTCCGGTAGCCGCTCCATCGGCGCGCCGCGCCCGCACGGCAGCACGTAGCTGAGATTCAGCGTACTGGTGTAGCGCATGTGCTCGAGCACGGCGAGTTGCAGCTCACAGTCCCCGGCCGGCCGCGACACCAGGGTACCGTCGAGCCGGGCCGGCTCGCCCGCGAGCTGCACGAAGCGCAGGTAGTTGCTCTCGTACAGGCTCATCAGCGCGATGAACCCGCGTGGCCGTGTGCGCCATGACACCTTTATGTCAGTTTCGCAGAGCATGGTCCGACTATACCACGGGGGTGCGACGCCGATCCCTGCGGCAGCGCAGACCGGTGCGCCGTTGCTCAGGGTGTGACGAACATCCGCTCGCGGTAGTAGCGCAGCTCGTTGATGGATTCGTGGATGTCGGCCCGCGCGAGATGTGCCGAGGGCTTCGAATAGGGCTCCAGCGCAGGCATCCAGCGGCGCGCGAGTTCCTTGAGCGTACTGACGTCGAGATTGCGGTAATGAAAGAACCGCTCGAGTTCCGGCATCAGGCGGGCGAGGAAGCGCCGATCCTGGCAGATGCTGTTGCCGCACATCGGCGACACGCCCGGCGGCAGGTGCGTGCCCAGGAACAGCAGCGTCTGGCGCTCCGCCTCGGCCACGCTCATGCGGCTCAGGCGCACGCGCGCCAGCAGCCCGGAGCCGCCGTGCTGGCGCTGATTCCACGCATCCATGCGTGCCAGCACTTCCTCGGACTGGTGGATCGCGAGTTCCGGACCCTCGGCGAGCACGTTCAGGTCCTTGTCCGTGATGACGGTCGCAATCTCGATGATCTGGTCGGTCTCCGGCATCAGCCCCGTCATCTCGAGATCGATCCAGATCAGGTTCCCGTGATTGCTCATACCCGTTCATGTTGGAGGCGGTTCGGGCATCATAGCAAGTAATGTCGCGATCTTTTCCGCTGCAGCATCCGGCGCGCGTCGTCATCGCCCATGGCCGGCTGCTGCAGGTGCGTGCCGATGATGGCAGCGAGAGCACGGCGCGCGCGGACCGGCGCAACCTGCAGGTGGTGTGCGGCGACCGCGTGCGCTGCGAGTACGACTCCCGGCACGATGAGCTGCACGTGGTGACGCTCGAGCCGCGCACCGGGGCGCTCTACCGCAGCAACTCCCGTGGCGTCTCGGAGCTCATTGCGGCGAACCTGACGCTGCTGGTCGCGGTCGTGGCGCCGCTACCGGTGCCCGACTTCTACGTCGTCGATCGCTACCTGTGCGCGGCGCAGTCTGCCGGCATCGCCGCCTGCGTCGTGCTCAACAAGCTGGAGCTGGGAGTCGACGCGACCGCCTCGGGCGAGCTCGAGGTGTTCGCCTCGGTCGGTTATCCGAGCCTGCAGGCTTCCGCCGAACTGGATATCGGGCTCGAGGCGCTGCGCACGCTGCTGCATGATCACACCGCGGTGCTGGTGGGTCAGTCCGGGGTCGGGAAATCCTCACTGCTGCGCGCGCTCGTGCCGGGCAGTGCCGCGGCAGTCGGCGCCCTGATCCGCGACGACGAGGGGCGGCACACCACCACGACCACGCGGCTGTTCGAGCTGCCGGATGGCGGCGCGCTGATCGACTCACCCGGTGTGCGCGATTTCGCCCCCGCCATCGACCGCCTCGTGGCGCCGGCGCTGGGTTTCCGCGAGCTCGCCGCGCACAGCGCGCAATGCCGCTTCGCGGACTGCCAGCACCTGCGCGAACCGGACTGCGCCGTGCGGCTCGCGGTCGAGCGCGGCACGATTTCGGCCCGACGCTACGAGAGCTACCGCCGCCTGCACCGGCTGGCCGGACGGCTCGGCGCGAGCGCGGCGCCCGCCCGCTCACGCCGCGGCCGCTGAGCCGCCGCGGCTGCGGCACAGCCGCCCACGGGAGCTGGCCCCCGGGGAGGCGGCCCTCAGGCCAGCGTGTGGCGCCCCGCCATCGCGTGCGCCAGCGTACCGCCATCGACGTATTCGAGTTCGCCGCCGACCGGCACACCGTGTGCGATGCGGCTGGCGCAGATGCCGCGCGCCCGTACGAGCTCCGAGAAGAAGTGCGCCGTCGCCTCGCCCTCGACCGTCGGGTTGGTCGCGAGAATGACCTCGCGGACCTCGTGCGCGTCCAGCAACGCCTCGAACTGACGCACGCCGAGTTCCTCGGGACCGACGCCGTCGAGCGGCGAAAGATGGCCCATCAGCACGAAATAACGCCCACGATAGCCGCCCGATTGCTCGATCGCCGCGACGTCGGCAGGTGACTCGACCACGCAGACCTGCGACGCGTCGCGCGCCGGATTCACGCAGATTGCGCACAGCGGACCTTCGGTCAGCATGCGGCAGCGCTCGCAGCGCCCGACGCGCTCCAGTGCCGCGGTGAGCGCGCCGGCCAGGCCGCGTGCTCCGGGCCTCCCGGCCTGCAGCAGGTGAAACGCCATGCGCTGCGCACTCTTCGGCCCGACACCGGGCAACGTGCGCAGCGCGTCGATCAGCGAGGCCAGGGCCGGGGAATGGTTCATGCCGCCAGGTGTGCCGCGTCTCAGAACGGCAGCTTCATCCCCGGGGGCAGTGACAACCCACCCATCGCCGCGGCCATCTTGGCCTGTGACGCCGCCTCCAGGCGGTGCACCGCATCATTGACGGCGGCAGCGACGAGGTCTTCGAGCATCTCGCGATCCTCGGACGCAACCGTCGGTTCGATCTGGACCCGCCGCACCTCATGCCGGCCCGTCATCGTCACCTTGACCATGCCGCCACCGGCCTCGCCGGTGACCTCCAGTGATGCGATTTCGGCCTGGACCTTCTGCATGTTGGCCTGCAGTGCCTGCGCCTGCTTGACCAGGTTGTTCATGTTTGCCATCGGCGTTTCCTCATGGATCTCAGCGTTCGTCCTGTCGGGCCGGCCGCACCGAATCGGTCAGCACACTCGCACCGAACCGTTCCCGGAGCGCACCGACGGTCGGATCGCTCTCGAAGGCCGACCGCGCACGCGCCAGCCGTTCGGCCTCTGCCTGTTCCTGCGCTCGCGCCGGCGTGGGCACCGGATTGGCGGCGAGCTCGATCTCGAGCCGGACGGGCGAGCCCACGTGGCGTGAGAGTGCTTGCGTGAGCTTGTCCTCGAGCGCCCGGGTTCGCAATGAGGCGCTGCGCGGATCCAGCGCCAGGCGCCAGGTCGCGCCCTCCCGCCCGAGCAGTGCGCACTGTGCCGCCAGTTGCCGTGGCGCGCCCTGCAGGTCGAGCGCCGCAACGGTCGCGCTCCAGTCCACGGAGGCCGGATTGCCGCCGCCAGCCGGCGCCGCGGCGGCCATGGCGGCGGCAGCATTCGCCCTCCCCGCCCCTGGCCCGGCCGCGGAGCCCGCCGCTCCCGTGGCCGGCTGGCTGGCCGCGACGGGCGTCGCTGCCGGCGGCGGCACGTTCGCGCCGCCGGGCGGCCGGAACGCGAGCATCCTGATCAGCGTCATCCGGAATCCAGTCCGCGGATCCGGCGCCAGCGGCAGGTCCCGACGCCCGAGTGATCGCCGTCTGGTAGTACAGCTGCACGTCCTCGGGCGCGATCCGGGCCCCGAGGTCGGCCAGCAGCTGCGCCGGGTGCAGCTCATCGCCGTCGTAGTCCGGCAGCAGCCTGGCGCAGCGCAACGCGCTCCAGCAGCGCGGCGAGCTGCTCGAGCAGCTGCGCATAGTCGGGCGCAAATTCGTCCAGGGCGCCGGCATACTCGAGCAGCGCGGCGAGCGTCGGCATTGGCCAGCAGCTGCGCCACGCGCACCACCTGGTCGCGCTCCACCGTGCCGAGCATGGCCCGCGCGTCCGCCTCCAGCGCTTTGCCGGCGCCGAACGCCAGCAGCTGATCGAGCATCGAGAGCGCGTCGCGCAGGCTGCCATCTCCGGCCTGCGCGAGCAGCTGCACAGCCGCCGGCTCGTAGGACAGGTGCTCGGCCTCGAGGATGTGCTGCAGGCGGGCAGCAATCAGCGCCACCGACAGCCGCTTGAGATTGAACTGCAGGCAGCGCGATAGCACGGTCACCGGCAGCTTCTGCGGATCGGTGGTCGCGAGCAGGAACTTGACGTGCGGCGGCGGCTCCTCGAGCGTCTTGAGCAGCGCGTTGAAGGACTGCGCCGAGAGCATGTGCACTTCGTCGATCAGGTAGATCTTGTAGCGGCTGCGCGTCGGCGCGTACTGCACGTTGTCGAGCAGTTCGCGGGTATCGTCGACCTTGGTGCGGGAAGCCGCGTCCACCTCGATGAGATCGACGCTGCGTCCCGCGTCGATCTCGCGGCAGCTCGCGCATTCCCCGCAGGGCGTCGCGCTGACGCCGCGCTCGCAGTTCAGGCATTTGGCGAGAATGCGCGCGACGGTGGTCTTGCCGACGCCGCGCGTGCCGGCGAACAGGAAGGCGTGGTGGACGCGGCCGCTGTCGAGCGCGTTGCGCGAGCGCGCGCAGCACGTGCTCCTGGCCGGTCATCTCGGCGAAGCTGCGCGGCCGCCAGGTGCGCGCCAGTGCGGTGTAGGAACTCATTGCACGGTCGCGGACCCCGAGGGAGGTGATCCGCACCAGCTTGGACTTCGGCACCCGACACCGAGCCGTTACCGCTGCTCCCTTCCGGGCCTGACGGGGTTCACGGTTGGTCGTCGCGAAGGAACCAGCGCGGATCACCGTTGACCCAGTGGCGGAGAGGGTGGGATTCGAACCCACGAACACCCGTGAAGATGTTACTGGAATTCCAGTCCAGCGCCTTCGACCGCTCGGCCACCTCTCCATGCAACACGTCGATTCCGGGCGCACCCCGCCCGCAGCGATTGGGCGGCGCGGATTCTAGCAACGGGCGGCAGCCGCGCCTACTCAGGGCGGGCTGCCCGCCGCCCCTGGTGCGGCGGGCAGCGGCACGCTGGAGCGGACCGGTGGACCGTGGGTTTCCGGTACCGCAAAGCTCGGCGGCATCGACAGGCACGGCGCCGAACGTGGCCTTGCCGGCTCCGGTTCGTCGAGCGGCGGGATCTTCACGGCATTATGGGTATCGGGTGCGGACATGCCGGCAGGCACCCGCAACGGCGGCAGGCTCGCGGCGGTAGCGGCGAGCGCCGGTTCGCGGCATCCTGCGGCCGCTCGGTGCCGGTGGAACAGCGCGCAACCCGGCAGCGTCGTGGCGACGGCGAGGCAGATCAGCAGCGTTCGAACGGCGGCGACGCCATCCCGGGCGGCCAGCCTCACGCGGACTGCGCCGTGGGCGCCTGCGTGGCGCGCAGTACCGCGTCGAGCGCCGTGCGCACCTGCGGCCGGTACTGCTCGGAGAGCGGGGTCAATGGCAGGCGAATACCGCCCTCCAGCAGTCCGAGCTGCGCCATCGCCCACTTGACCGGAATCGGATTGGCCTCCACGAACAGTGCCTGGTGGAGCGGGCGCAGCAGTAGATCCAGGCTCGCGGCACCGGCATGGTCGCCCCGCAGGGCGCTCGCAACGAGCTGGGCCATCGGCCCTGGCACCACGTTCGCAGTCACCGACACCACCCCCCGGGCACCCTTGGCCATCGCCTCGGCGGCGGTCGCATCGTCGCCCGAGAGCACGTCGAACCCCGCCGGCACGAGCGCGCACAGCTCGGCCACTCGCGCCACCTGCGCCAGCGCCTCTTTGACCGCGACGATGCGCGGCAGTTTCGCGAGCCGCGCGACGGTCGCCGGCAGCAGGTCGATCGCCGTGCGCGCCGGTACGTTGTAGAGCATTACCGGAACGCTGGAGGCGGCGGCTACCGCTTCAAAATGGCGGTACAGCCCCTCCTGGGTCGGGCGGTTGTAGGCGGGAGTCACCACCAGCAGCCCATCCACGCCGGCTCCGGACAGGCGCCGGGCCCGCGTCGACCGTTTCGGCCGTACTGCTGGTACCGGCGCCCGCGAGCAGCGCCATCCGCCCGCGCAGGCGGCTGCGCGCACGCTCGATCAGCCCGGCCAGTTCCTCGTCGGTGAGGGTCGGCGACTCGCCGGTCGTCCCTCCGACCACGATACCGCTGGTTCCGGCCTCCAGGTGCAGCGCGAGCAGGCGTTCCCACGCCTGCCAGTCGATGCCACCGTCAGGGTGCATCGGAGTGACGATCGCGACCAGGCTTCCGGAGAACATGACGGTGGACGCTGCGCTGTGAGCTTATTCAGGAAGGGGCGCGGGATGTTACGGGTCCGGACCTTCCTGAGGCAAGCACGTCGCGCGACGAGGCCACACCCGGCCCGCCGGCGCCGCAGACCGTGCGCAGCGCGCGGCAGTCCCGGTACACTGGCGGACCAGATCGTGACAGCAGACCCCATGAAGCAGTATCTCGCCGTTTCCGCCATCGGCAGCGACCGCACCGGCATGGTTCACGAACTCACGCGGGTCATCACCGATTGTGGGGGCAATATCGCCGAGAGCCGCATGGCGGCCCTCGGCGCCGAGTTCGCCATGCAGCTGCTGGTCAGCGGCAATTGGCATGCGCTCGCGAAGATCGAGTCCGAGCTGGCCCGACTGGCCGAGGTCGGCACGCTGAGCCTGCACCTGAAGCGGACCGAACCCAAGGCCGCGCGCACCGACCTGCTGCCCTATTCGATCGACATCGTGAGCATCGACCAGGCCGGGATCGTCGCGGGCCTTTCAGGGTTCTTCGCGGCACGCGGCATCGACATCAGCGAGGTCTCCACGCGTTCCTATGCCGCGGCGCACACCGGGGCACCGATGTTCGCCGTCCAGATGGTCATCAGCGTTCCCGTGAAGCTGCAGCTCGCGCAGCTGCGTGAGGAGTTTATGGATTACTGCGATACCCTTAACCTCGATGCCATCCTCGAACCGGTGAAATCATGAGCAGTCGCAGGAAGTCCCCGCGCAAGGCCACCCGCAAGGTACCGGCCGGGGCACGCCGCAAGGCCCCCGCCAAGGCACGCCGCAAGGCCCCCGCCAAGGCACTTGTCAACGCACGCCGCAAGGCCCCCGCCAAGGCGAGCGGCAAGCCAGCCATCCGCTCCGGCGGCAAGTCCGCGCGCAAGGCCACGGTCAGACGCGCCACCCCGCCTGCCGCAGCGGCGCCGAAGCAGGCCGCCGCGGCTGCCACGCCGGCATCCGCGCTGGTGCGCATCGATCATCCGGTCGCCGATTTCATGGCGCCCTCAACCGGTGGCGTTCGCTGGCGGCTCGCGGACGCGCGCGGGCGCAAGCTGGTGCTGTACTTCTATCCGCGCGACAACACGCCCGGCTGCACGCTCGAAGGCCAGCAGTTTGCGGCGCTCGCGCCGCAGTTCGCCGAGGCAGGCGTGACGGTGCTCGGCATTTCCCGCGACAGCATCGCCTCGCACGAAAAGTTTCGCGACCAGATGCGCTTTCCGTTCGACCTGCTGTCGGACCCGGACGAAGCGATCTGCCGCCAGTTCGACGTGATCCGGGAAAAGAACATGTACGGGCGCAAGGTGCTCGGCATTCAGCGCAGTACCTTCCTGCTCGACGCCACTGGAGTGCTGCGGCGCGAATGGCGCGGGGTGAAGGTGGATGGGCACGCCCAGGAGGTGCTGGCGGCGGCCCGGACCCTGTGAAGGCGCTACCCGCGGTGCGCAGACTGTTCGTGCTCGACACGAACGTGTTGATGCACGACCCGACCGCGATCTTCCGCTTCGAGGAGCACGACATCTACCTGCCGATGGTGGTGCTCGAAGAACTCGATGCCAACAAGAAGGGGCTGTCGGAGGCCTCGCGCAACGCGCGCCAGGTGAGTCGCTTCCTCGATGACATGATGCGCGGCGTCACCAAGGAGCAGATCGACGCCGGCATCCTGATTCCGAGTGGTCAGAGCGGGAACCACGGCAAGAAGCCCTCCTCGGGCCGGCTCTACTTCCAGACCCGGGAGCTCTCCGGCGGGCTGCCCGAAGGCCTGCCGGGCGTCGGGGCCGACAACCTCATCCTGGGGCAGACGCTCGCGCTGCAGCGGCAGGAGCCGCAGTCGCGCGTCGCATTGGTGTCGAAAGACATCAATCTGCGCATCAAGGCGGCGATCCTCGGCGTACACGCCGAGGACTATTACAGCGACAAGACCATCGAAGATGCCGATGTGCTCCATACCGGCATCGAATTGCTGCCGTCGGATTTCTGGGAGCGGCACGGCAAGGACATGCGCTCCTGGAAGGAGGCGGACCGGACCTGGTACGACGTCGCGGGCCCGGCGGCAGCAACGTGGCGCCCGAATCTCTTCGTCTACGAGGACAGTCCGCAGGGCATCGAAGCGATCGTCCGGCACGTGGACGGCCAGTCGGCCCGGCTCGAACTGGCGCGCGATTTCCGGGGCGAGCGCCACAACGTCTGGGGCATCACGGCACGCAACCGCGAGCAGAATTTTGCGCTCAACCTGCTGATGGATCCGGAGATCGACTTCGTCACGCTGCTCGGACCGGCCGGCAGCGGCAAGACGCTACTGGCACTGGCGGCCGGCCTGACACAGACGCTCGAGCGCAACCGCTTCATCGAGATCATCATGACCCGCGTCACCGTGCCGCTCGGCGAGGACATCGGCTTCCTGCCGGGCACGGAAGAAGAGAAAATGGAGCCCTGGATGGGCGCCCTGATGGACAATCTCGAGGTGCTCACGCGCAGCGAGGAAGGTGGCAACTGGGGCCGGGCCGTGACCAACGACCTGCTGCGCAACCGCATCAAGATCCGCTCGCTCAATTTCATGCGTGGACGTACGTTCCTGAATCGCTTCATCATTCTGGACGAGGCGCAGAACCTGACCCCCAAACAGATGAAGGCATTGGTGACCCGCGCGGGTCCCGGCAGCAAGCTCGTGGCGCTCGGCAACATCGCCCAGATCGACACGCCCTACCTGACCGAGACCACCTGCGGGCTGACATATGTCGTCAACCGCTTCCAGGGCTGGGAACATTCCGGGCACGTGACGCTGGCGCGCGGGGAGCGCTCGCGCCTGGCGGATTTCGCGTCCGAGGCGCTCTGAGCAGCGCGCCGGGGAGCAAATGCGTACACTCCGGCTGTACGGGACCGGAACCATTGCCGTCCCGCCGCAGTCGAATCGGGAGGTTCGGTTGCCGCAGTTCCTCATGCCCAAGTCATTGTCTGTATGGTTCGGCTGCTGGCTGACGCTGTTCGCCGGCTTCGCGAATGCGGCGGACATGAGCCTGGCATCCGTCGGCTCGGGCAGCGGCTCGATCGGCAGCGAGCTGCCCGATCTCGGCGGTCCGGCCTATGCCATGGTCAGCCGCAGCGACGAGACGCAGATCGGGCGCATGGCCATGCACGAGCTGCGCGACCAGAACATGATCCTCGAGGATCCCGAGGTCAGCGACTACATCCAGCAGCTCGGGTTGCGGCTCGCGGTCCAGTCCCGCGACGACGACCAGGCATTCAGCTACTACGTGCTGCGCGAGCCGGTCGTGAACGCGTTCGCGACCTTCGGCGGCATCATCTGCGTGAACAGCGGGCTGATCCTGCAGACCGAGGACGAGGCCCAGCTCGCTAGCGTGCTCGCGCACGAGACCGGCCACGTCGTCCAGCGCCACATGGCACGCGCGCTGATGGCCGAAAGCCGCATGTCGATGACTACGCTGGCGGCCATGCTCGCCGCGGTGCTGATCGGCGCGGCGGCCGGCGGCGGCGGCCAGGCCATAGAGGGCGCGATCGCGATGGGCCAGGGCATAGCGCTGCAGCAGAGCATCAACTACACGCGCAGCCAGGAAATCGAGGCGGACGCGGTCGGAATCCAGCTGCTGGCCGGCGCCGGCTACGATCCGCAGGAGATGGCGACGTTCTTCGAGACCCTGGCGCGGGTGGTCGGGCTCGCCGACGCCGATATCCCTGCCCTGCTCAAGGACCACCCCGTCACCAGCGATCGCATCGCCACCGCACGGATCGCGGCCGCCAAGCTCCCGCGCCACCCGATGCAGCCCGATTCGCCCGGCTATGCGTTCTTCAAGGAGCGCGTGCGTGTGCTGGTGACTCCGCCCGAGGCACACCTGGCACAGTACTACGAGGGGCTGCGGCAACGACGCGACCTCACGCCGGCGGAACGCTACGGCGAAGCGCTGGTACAGATTCAGGGGGGCGGCGCCGCGACCGCCGTGCGCACCCTGACCGAACTGCAGGCCCAGTATCCGCAGATGACGGTACTGTATTCGGCGCTCGGACAGGCGCTCGCCGCTTCCGGCCAGCGCGACGTCGCACTCGCGCAGTTCCAGCGCTGGAACCGGCTGTTCCCGCGCAACGTACCGATCACCGTGCGCTACGCCGAGACGCTGATGGCGACCGGCCAGCCGGCGCAGGCGCACGAGATCCTGCTCGACCTGTTCAACAACATCGATCCCTCGCCGGCGCAGATCCGGCTGACGGCGCTGGCCGCCAGCGCGGCCGGGGATGCGGGCGACGCGTATTACTACATGTCGGAGTACGATCTGGCGGGTGGCGATCTGACGCTGGCGAATCAGCAGCTGGAACTGGCGCTGGCCGCACCGAACCTGACGACGATCCAGCGCCAGCGGTTTCGCGCCCGGCTCGAGGAAGTGCGCGGCTGGCTGCGCGAGCAGCAGCAGGCCCGCCGCACGCGCGGGAGCTAGCACGGGCTGCTAGACTTACCAAGCATGAGATTGTCCCTTCTGCCGGCGTTCATGGCCTGCATGAGCGCGCTGGGTGGCTGTGCGTCGCTGCCGCCCGGACATCAACCCGACGCGCGTGACCGATTCGAGCGGATGAACCGCTCGATCTACGCGTTCAACGTCACCTTCGACCGTGCCATCCTGCATCCGGCGGCGGTCGGCTACGTCAGGATCACACCCGCTCCAGTACGCCGCAGTGTCAGCAATTTCCTGAGCAACCTGGCCTATCCGCGCACCATCGTCAACGATGCGCTGCAGGGCAAGTTGCGCGATGCCGGCAACGATATCGCGCGCCTGCTGATGAATTCCGTCATCGGCATTGGCGGCCTGTTCGACCCGGCAAGCCATGCGGGGCTGGAGCGTCACGTGGAGGATTTCGGGCTGACGCTCGGCCATTGGGGCGTCGGCGACGGTCCGTTCGTGATGCTGCCGTTCCTCGGCCCCTCCTCGGTCCGGGACACCGTCGGGCTGATCCCGGATGAAGCCACCTATCCCAGCTGGTACGTCTCCAATCCGTACGCGACCTGGAGCCTGTTCGTCGTCAACGCCATCGATATCCGCGTGTCGCTGTTCCCGACCGACAAGCCGATCGCGAGCGCCTACGATCCGTATGCGTTCGTGCGCAATGCCTACCTGCAGCACCGCGACTATCTCGTGCATGGCGATAGCGCGGCGGACGAAGCGCCGCCCGAGGATCCGGACTCGCTGCCCCCCGACACCGCACCGGCCACGCCGGCAACCCCACCGGCCACGCCGGCAACCCCACCGGCCACGCCGGCAGCACCCGGGCCGGCGCACTAGGGAGCCGTTCAGGGGCTGATCAGCGCCTCGACTTCGCTCAGGGCGGCTAGGGCGCGCAGGGCCGCGGGCAGTCCGACGTAGCGCAGCGTGCAACCCTGTGCGCGCGCGACCGCGAGCCAGTCGATCAGCAGCGCCAGCCCCGCACTGTCGGCGGCCGGCACCCCCTGCAGATCGATCGTCACGGCGGCGCCGCGCACCAGCAGCGCGAGACCGGAGGGGCGCAGCGCCGGCACGCTATCGAAACTCAGCGACCCGTTCAGGCGCCAGGTGCCGGCGCCGGTAGCGACGAACGCGCCGGCGGCCCCCGACGGCGGCGCTGCCTCCTGGACGGCCACGGCCTAGCCTGTGCCCGGTGGGCCCTTGCCGCCGCCCGGTTTGGCTCCGGATTCGAGCTTCGCGATGACCGCATCCAGGCCCTGCTGCTCGATCTGCGCGCCGAAATCATCGCGAAAACTCTTCACGTAGCTGATGCCTTCGACTGCCAGGTCCCAGGCCTTCCAGCCCGCATCGGTGTGCCGCAGGCTGTAATTGACCGCGACATTCGATCCGTCGTCCTTGCGGATCTGGGTGCGGACGGTCGCGTTCGTCGCCGCCGGATCCCCGGTGTAGGGCAGGACCTTGAGCCGGTCGCCGGTGAAGTCCACCAGCGCGTCGCCATAGTTGTCCAGCAGCGACTTGTAGAACGCGGCGATGAAACGCGTCCGCTGCTCGGGGGTGGCCGCAGTCCAGTGCCGGCCGAGTACCAGTCGGGCGGAATATTCGGTATCGAAGTGCGGCAGCAGCACCTGGTCGACCAGCTGGTGGACCCGGGCGGGATCCTTGCGGTATTCGGCGCGGTGCGCCTCCAGTTCCTTCAGGATCGCGGCAGCGGTGGTCTGGACCAGCTGCGCCGGTCCGCTGGCATCGACCTGGGAGTCGAGGCTGGCGGCAGCCGCCGGCGGCTCGGCTGCCGCGCACCGGCCTGGCGCGTGAACGACGGCCAGGACGAGGGCGATCAACAGCGTCAGGCCGTGGGCGCGGCCGCCGCGGCGGGCACGGCGCGGGTTCTGCATCTGCATGGGCATCTCACTTGGCATCGCTGCCATTGCCTGAATCCTTCTTGCCGGCGGTGGAGGAAAAGAACTTGTTGATCAGGTTCTCGAGCACCAGCGCGGACTGGGTCAGCTGGATCTCGCTGCCCGCGTGCAGGAAGCTGTCCGATCCACCCGCGGTCACGCCGACATAGTTGGCGCCGAGCAGCCCGGAAGTCTGGATCGCCGCGTCGCTGTCGTCCGGGATGCGGGAATAGCGGCGATCGATCGCGAGGCTGACCACCGCCTTGTATTCGGTGCCGTCAAAGCCGATCCCCTGCACGCTACCGATGCGCACGCCTGCCATGGTCACCGGCGCCCCGACCTTCAGTCCACCGATGTCGTCGAACTTCGCCTTGACCGTGTAGCTGTCGGCAGCGCGGCGCAGCTGCAGACCGCTGCCGGGCAGCTGCGTGGTCAGGAATCCGAGGGCCGCGAAACCCAGCAGCACGAACAGTCCGGTGCCGAGTTCGATCGTCCGTTGCGTCTGCGCCATGTGTCCCTCCTGCCTCCAGACTCTACAGAAACGCGGCCGTGAGCATGTAGTCGAGCAGCAGAATCAGCACCGCAGAGGTCACGACCGTGCGGGTGGTCGCCAATCCCACGCCCTCGGCGGTCGCTTCAGCGTGATACCCCTCGTAGACCGCGATCAGGCTGCAGGCGACCCCGAAGACCAGGCTCTTGACGACGCCTTCCTTGACGTCCCGCGAGTTCCACCGCCCCCTGCATCTGTGACCAGAAGGTCCCGGGCTGGATGCCCATCATCGTGCACGCCGACGAGCTGCGAGCCGTAGATGCCGATGCAGTTGAAGATCGCACTGAGCAGCGGCATCGCGATCACGCCGCCCAGGAAGCGCGGCGCCACGACCTGGCGGACCGGATCGACGGCCATCATCTCCATGGCCGCGAGCTGGTCGGTCGCCCTCATCAGGCCGATTTCCGAGGTCAGCGCGGTGCCTGCCCGGCCGGCAAACAGCAGCGCGGTGAGCACCGGACCGAGCTCGCGGATCAGGCTCAGGGCCGCGGCCACGCCGAGTGCGGACTCCGAACCGAAGCGCTGCAGCAGGTCGTAGCCCTGCAGTCCGAGCACCATGCCGACGAACAGCCCGCAGAGCATGATGATGATGAGCGAGCGGGCGCCGGCATTGTAGATCTGCAGGACGATGAGGCGCGGCCGCGCCAGCGCCGGCACGCACTGCCCCGAGCACGCGCAGCAGGAACAGCGTGATCGCGCCGCACTGCATGATTCCGCGCAGCAGCGGCCGCAGCAGCGGTCGCAGCAGCGTCGGTGCCGGGGCCCTGTCCTGCATCCGTCGGGCCCTACCGCGCTCGCCCGGCCGTCGAGCAGCTGCTCGAAGTAGTCGGCGGCCGGGTAATGGAACGGCACCGGCCCGTCCGGCGCGCCGCTCATGAACTGCCTGACGACGGCCGACGGCTCGGCGGCCAGCTGCGCGGGGCTGCCCTCGGCGACCACCTTGCCCTCGGACAGCAGGTAGCTGTAGTCGGCGATCGCGCCGATCTCGTGCACGTCGTGCGAGACGATGATGCTGGTGATGCCGCAGCGTGCGGTTCAGCGACTGGATCAGCCGCACGATGACGCCCATCGAGATCGGATCGAGGCCGACGAAGGGCTCATCGTAGATCAGCAGCTCCGGGTCCATCACGATCGCCCGCGCGAGCGCGACGCGCCGCGCCATGCCGCCGGAGAGTTCGGCCGGACTGAGCTCCGCCGCGCCGCGCAGGCCCACGGCCTGCAGCTTCATCAGCACCAGCTCGCGCAGCACGCTCTCGGGCAGGCGCGTGTGCTCGCGCACCGGAAACGCGACATTCTCGAACACCGACAGGTCGGTGAGCAGCGCGCCGTTCTGGAACAGCATGCCGACGCGCTGGCGCAATGCGTACAGCTCGGCGCGCCCCAGCGAGGCGACCTGCCTGCCGAACACGCCGACCTGGCCGGCGTCGGGCGCTGATCTGCCCCATGATCAGCCGCAGCAGCGTCGTCTTGCCGGTACCGGAAGGTCCCATGACGGCCGTGATCGTGCCGCGCCGCACGCGCACGTTCAGTCCGTCGAAGATGCTGCGCTGGCCGACGCGATAGTGCACGTCCTGCACCGCGACGACCGTATCCCCGTCGGCCGGCTCCGCGAGCGCTGCGTCCTGCATGGGGACCGTCAGCGCAGCCCCGCGCGCGGCGACGGCGTCACGCCGTGCGCAGCTCCGCGCCCGGGCGGTAGGCGCCGGAGCGCGCCAGACCGTTGAGCCGCGCCCACTTGTGGAACGCCTGCTGCGCCGGCGGCGAGGTTGCCGGGCTTGCCGCCCCAGGCCGTCAGCGCCTCATCCTGCAGCGCCCGGCCGTAGCTGAACGAGAGCTGCCACGGGCAGGGACCCGCAGCGTTCATCAGCGACAGGTGCAGGGTCGCCTCAGCCGCGGACTGGCCGCCGGAGAGGAACACGATGCCGGGCACCGCCGCCGGCACGCGGCGCTTGCAGCACGCGCAGCGTCGCCGCGGCGACCTGCTCGGGGCGCGGCTGCGCTCGGCGACTTCTTGCCCGCAATGACCATGTTCGGCTTGAGGATCATGCCCTCCAGATGCACGCGGTGCGCCGCGAGCTGGCGCGAACACCTCGCCCAGCACGTAGCTGGTGACCTCCTCGCAGCGCTCGAGCGAGTGCGCGCCGTCCATCAGCACTTCCGGTTCGACGATCGGCACGATGTTCTGTTCCTGGCACAGCGCGGCGTAGCGCGCCAGCGCGTGCGCATTGGCCTCGATCGGCAAACGCGGGTCGGAATTCCGGTGCCGATATCGATCACCGCGCGCCACTTGGCGAAGCGCGCGCCGAGTCCGTAGTACTCGGCCAGCCGCTCGCGCAGGCCATCCAGACCCTCGGTGATGGTCTCGCCGGCAAACCCGGCCAGCGGCTTGGCGCCGGTGTCGACCTTGATCCCCGGGATGATGCCGAGCCTGGCCAGGTAGGCGGGAAACGGCACACCCGCCTGGGTGTTCTGGCGGATCGTCTCGTCGTACAGGATCACGCCGCTGATCCATTGCGCGACGCCGGGTGTCGCGAACAGCATCTCGCGGTAGTTGCGCCGGTGCTCGGCCGTCGATTCCAGCCCGATCTTCGCGAATCGCTTGCCGATCGTCGAGGTGCTCTCGTCGGCGGCCAGCAGTCCCTTGTCCTTCGCCACCATCGCGGTGGCGACGCTCTCCAGATCGCTTAGACTCATCGCTCGGGGTACTCCTCGGGTGGGCCGCGAGCATACCAAAACCGCACGCCGACTGGCGCCATGGCGCGGCGGGTGCGTCGGCAGGCACTTTGATCTCGGGACCAATATAGAACTAAAATAGTCCCAGATAGAGGAGCACCGTGTTGCGGATCAGCAAACTCACCGACTATGCGACCCTGATTCTGGCCCGGCTCGCCGCCGAGCCGCAGCGGCGTTGCACCGCGGCGCAGATCGCCAGCGACACCCATCTGGCCCCGCCAACGGTATCGAAACTGCTCAAGCAGCTGCATCGCGAGGGCCTGGTCGCCTCGACACGCGGACCGTCCGGAGGCTACCTGCTCGCCCGCCCGGCCGCCGCGATCACTGCCGTGGACATACTCGATGCGATGGAGGGACCGGTCGCGCTGACCGAATGCTCCTCGCCGGACAGCCATTGCGGCATCGAGCACAGCTGCCTGGTGGCGGGCCCCTGGCAGCGCATCAATCTCGCCGTGCGCCGCTCGCTGCAGGAGATCACGCTGCTCGAGCTGGCCGGGCTTGCCGCCGTCGGCGCGCCCGGTGCGGCGCCGGAGCGGGCCGTGCCGGTCACGCTCGGCACCCTGGGCACGCGCAACCTGAAGCGGGAGCGACTGTGAGCACGGCAGACATCAACGAACTGGTCGGCCGCAGCTACCGCCACGGCTTCGTCACCGACATCGACAGCGATACGGTCGCGCCCGGCCTGGACGAAAGCGTCGTGCGGCTGATCTCGCGCAAGAAGCAGGAGCCGCAGTTCCTGCTCGACTGGCGGCTGCGCGCGCTGCGCTACTGGCAGGGCATGCGCGAACCGCATTGGGGCCAGCTGCGCTACGATCCGATCGACTACGGCGCGATCTCTTACTACTCGGCGCCCAAGCAGCGCACCGACGGTCCGAAAAGCCTCGCGGACGTCGATCCGAAGCTGCTCGCGACCTACGACAAGCTGGGCGTGCCGCTGCACGAGCGGGCCCGGCTCGCCGGAGTCGCCGTCGACGCGGTATTCGACAGCGTGTCGGTCGCGACCACGTTCAAGGAGCGGCTGGCGGCCGCGGGCGTGGTGTTCTGTCCGTTCTCGGAGGCGGTACAGCATCATCCGGAACTGCTCGAACAGTACCTGGGCTCGGTGGTGCCCTACACCGACAATTTCTTCGCGGCACTCAATTCCGCGGTCTTCACCGACGGCTCGTTCGTCTACATACCGCCCGGCGTGCGCTGCCCGATGGAGCTCTCGACCTACTTCCGCATCAATGCGGCGAAGACCGGCCAGTTCGAGCGCACGCTGATCATCGCCGATGCCGGCAGCCACGTGAGCTACCTGGAAGGCTGCACCGCGCCGATGCGCGACGAGAACCAGCTGCACGCGGCCGTGGTCGAGCTGGTCGCGCACGACGATGCGCAGATCAAGTACTCCACGGTGCAGAACTGGTACCCGGGAGACGAGCACGGACGCGGCGGGATCTATAATTTCGTGACCAAGCGTGGCGAGTGCCGCGGGCGCAACGCGCACATCTCCTGGACCCAGGTCGAAACCGGCTCGGCGATCACGTGGAAATACCCGAGCTGCATCCTGCGCGGGGAGAACTCGATCGGCGAGTTCTACTCCGTGGCCACCACCAATCATTACCAGCAGGCCGACACCGGCACCAAGATGATCCACATCGGCGCCAACACGCGCAGCACGATCATCTCCAAGGGGATCTCCGCCGGGCATGGGCAGAACGCCTACCGCGGCCTGGTACGGATCCTGCCGACGGCCACGGGCGCGCGCAATTTCACCCAGTGCGATTCGCTGCTGATGGGGCCGGATTGCGGAGCCCACACCTACCCTTACCTCGAGGTGCGCAACAGCAGCGGCCACGGTCGAGCACGAGGCCAGCACTTCGCGCATCAGCGACGAGCAGCTGTTCTATTGCCGGCAGCGCGGCGTCGGCGCCGAGGACGCGGTGAACATGATCGTGAGCGGCTTCTGCCGCACCGTCTTCAAGGAGCTGCCGATGGAGTTCGCGGTCGAGGCGCAGAACCTGCTGGGCGTGAGCCTGGAAGGAGCGGTGGGATGAGCGCGCCGCTGCTCGAGATTCGCGATCTCGCGGCCCAGGTCGGCGGCCAGCAGGTGCTGCGCGGCATCTCGCTCGACGTCGGGCGCGGCGAGGTGCACGCGATCATGGGCCCGAACGGCTCGGGCAAGAGCACGCTGGCGCACGTGCTGGCGGGCAAGCCCGGCTATGAGATCACGGCCGGCAGCGTGCGCTTCGAGGGCCGTGACCTGCTGGCGCTGGCCCCGGAGGAGCGCGCGCGGGCCGGGCTGTTCCTCGGCTTCCAGTACCCGGTGGAGATTCCAGGCGTCAACAATGCCTATCTGCTGAAGGCTGCCGCCAATGCCGCGCGTCGCGAACGCGGGCTGCCGGAGCTCGACGCGTTCGAATTCCTCGCGCTGGTGCGCGCCAAGATGGCACTGATGCAGATCGATGAGAGCTTTCTCGGCCGGGGCGTCAACGAGGGCTTCTCCGGCGGGGAAAAGAAGCGCAACGAGATCCTGCAGATGCTGGTGCTCGAGCCGCAGGCTGGCGCTGCTGGACGAGACCGACTCGGGACTCGACATCGACGCGCTCAAGGTCGTCGCCCATGGCGTCAACTCGCTGCGCGCCGCGGACCGCTCGATCGTGCTGGTGACGCACTACCAGCGGCTGCTCGAGCACATCGTGCCCGACTTCGTGCACGTGCTGGTGCGCGGGCGGATCGCGCGCAGCGGGGATCGCGGCCTGGCGCTCGAGCTCGAGCGCCGCGGCTATGACTGGATCGACGAGCCGGCGGCGGCCTGAAGGCGCCCGATGAGTAACGCGACCGCCAGCGCCGCCGCGGCCGCCGCCGTCACCACGGCACTCACACGCGTGCTGCGCGACTACCGCGGGAGCGCGGCGCAGGGCCCGGGAGGGCCACCGGAGCACGCGGCCCGCGAGCGCGCGGCGCTGGCACTGGAGCAGGCCGGTTGGCCCTCGAACCGCGACGAGCAATGGCGCTACGCGAACCTGCGTGCGCTCGAGCGGGTGGCCTCGTTCCAGCCGGTAGCGCGCGTCGCGACGGCCGCTACGGCCGTGTCCAGCGCTGCGGCACTGCAGGACCTGCCGCCACCGCTACCGGGCTTCACCCGGCTGGTGTTCGTGGATGGCATCCGGCACGAGCCGCTGGCGCTGCCCGCCGGCGTGCGCAGCGTCGCACCTCCGGGCGCGCAGGCGGCGCAGTGGAGCGCAGCGCAGCGCCTCGGGTGGCTGGGCGAGATGTTCGCGACCGACACGGCCGCGCTCGCGGTGGCCGGCGAGGCCGCGCTCGAGCTGCTGTTCGTCACCAGCGCAGCCAGTGCGCAGCGTGCGGTCTATCCCCGGCTGCAGCTGGAGCTGGGCGCCGGCAGCCGGCTGCAGCTCGTCGAGCGGCACCTCGGCGCCCCCGCGGGTCCAACCCTCGTGGCCGGCACTGCCACGATCGATCTCGCGCGCGGCGCCCTGCTGACGCACTACCGCACGCAGCAGTGCGGCGCGCTGGTATCGTTCACCGAATCGCTGGACGTGCGCGTGGGCGAGGACGCCCAGTACCGAGTGCGGCATGCCGCCCTCGGAGCCCACGATGCGCGCACCAGCGCGCGCGTGCGGCTCGCCGGGCGCGAGGCGCGCCTGCAGTGGCACGCGCTCGCGGTCGGCCGCGGCGAGCAGGTGCAGGACACCGCGCTGCAGGTGCTGCATGGGGCGCGCGGCACCGGCAGCGAGCAGGTATTCCGCGGCATCGCCGATGAGCGGGCGCGCCTGGCATTCAGCGGTCACGTGCAGATCGACGCCTCGGCGCCGGGCTCGGAGGCGCGCCAGTCGCTGCGTGGGCTGATCGCGGGTCCAGCGGCCGAGATCGACCTGCGTCCCAGGCTCGAGATCAGCATCGATGAGGTGCGCGCGACGCACGGGGCCACCACCGGCCGGCTGGACGAGAACCTGCTGTTCTACCTGCTCGCGCGCGGCCTTGATCCGGACACCGCGCGGGCGCTGCTCAAGTGGGCGTTCCTGGGCGATGTCCTGCGCGAGGTCACGCTGCCTGCGCTGCGGACCGAATTGGAGCGGTTGGCGGCCGGCCTGCTTCCGGACGTGCTCGCGGCCGGGGCCGTCGCATGAGCGCCACGCTCGCCACGCTGCGGACCGGCTACGACGTGGAGCGCGTGCGCGCCGAATTCCCGATCCTGGCGCGCAGCGTCCACGGCAAGCCGCTGGTCTACCTCGACAGCGCGGCCTCGTCGCAGCGGCCACTGGCAGTGCTGCGCGCCGTCGAACACTACGAGACCGCCTGCACTCGAACGTCCACCGCGGCGTGCATGCCCTCAGCCAGGCGGCCACGGAAGCCTACGAGGGCGCGCGCGAGACGGTGCGCCGCTTCATCAACGCCCGCTCGACCCGCGAGATCGTCTTCGTACGGGGCACGACCGAGGCGATCAACCTGGTGGCGCAAAGCTTCGCGCGACCGCGGCTCGACAGCCGGCGACGAGGTGCTGATCACCCGCGCTCGAGCATCACGCGAACATCGTGCCCTGGCAGATGGTCTGCGCCGCCACCGGCGCGCGGCTGCGCGCCGCACCGGTCACGCGCGTCGGGCGAACTCGACCTGGACGCGTTCGCGGCGCTGCTCACGGCCGCGCACCCGCCTCGTGGCGGTGGCCCACGTCTCCAACGCGCTCGGCACGATTCTGCCGGTGCGCGACGATCGTGCGCCTGGCCCACGCGCGCGGCATCCCGGTACTGCTGGACGGTGCCCAGGCGATCGCGCACGAGCCGGTCGACGTGCGCGCGCTCGACTGCGACTTCTACGTGTTCTCCGGGCCACAAGGTCTACGGCCCGACCGGCATCGGCGTGCTCTACGGGCGCGAGTCGCTGCTCGTCCGCGATGCCGCCGTGGCAGGGCGGCGGCGACATGATCCGCACCGTCAGCATCGAGGCGAGCACCTACAACGATCTGCCCTGGAAGTTCGAGGCCGGCACGCCCAACATGTCCGGCGCGGTCGGCCTCGGCGCGGCGCTGGAATTCGTCGAGGGGCTCGGGCGCGAGGCCATCGCCGCGCACGAGCACGCGCTGCTCGCGCTCGCCACGCGCCGCCTCGCCGCGATGCCGGGGCTCACGCTGATCGGCACCGCCGCCCACAAGGCCGCGGTCGTGTCCTTCACGATGCAGGGCGTGCATCCGCACGACATCGGCACGATCCTCGACAGCGAGGGCATCGCGATCCGCACCGGTCATCATTGCGCGATGCCGATCATGGAGTTCTACGGCCTCGCGGCGACGGCTCGCGCCTCCTTCGGCTGCTACACCACGCCCGCGGAGGTCGAGCAGCTGGTCGGCGGCATCGCACGGGTGCGAGAGGTGTTCGGTGGACCTTAAGGACCTGTACCGCGACGTGATCCTCGATCACAACCGCAGTCCGCGCAATTTCGGCCGGCTCGACCCGGCCGACTCGTCGGCCGCGGGCCACAATCCGCTGTGCGGCGACCGGCTCTCGGTCACGCTGCGCATGGCAGGCGAGCAGGTCGTGGACCTGCGTTTCGAGGGCCAGGGATGCGCCATCTCGGTCGCTTCGGCGTCGCTGATGACCGAGGCGGTCAAGCGGTCGCAGTCGCGGCGAGATCGCGCGGCTCTACGAGTCGGTGCACGCACTGCTGACCGGGCGCGCCGCACACCGACGCGCAGGACCTCGGCAAGCTGCTCGCGCTGGCCGGCGTGGCCGAGTATCCGGCGCGCGTGAAGTGCGCAGCCTTGAGCTGGCACACGCTGAACGCGGCGCTGGAGCATGTCGCCGCGCCCGTCTCGACGGAATGAGCATGCGCGCGTACGAGAACGAGCCGGTCGTGATCCAGCGGGACGTCGAAGCCATCATGGTCCCGGGCGGCCAGCCGATCACGCTCAAGCTCGGGCTGGCGGGCTACATCACGCAGGCACTGGGGGGCAGCTTCACGCTGTACATCGAGGGCAACCTGTACCGCCTGCCCGGCGAGTCCGCGGATGCGATCGGCAAGGAGATCGCACGCCCCCCGAGCTGCCGCCCGATGCGACCCTGGAGGACGTGCGCGCCCTGGCCTGGCGTCAGATGCGCAGCTGCTTCGACCCGGAGATCCCGATCAACATCGTCGATCTCGGGCTGGTCTATGAGTGCGAAGTCGCGGCTCCGGAACCCGGGGTGCACGACATCCGCGTGCGCATGACGCTCACCGCCCCGGGCTGCGGTATGGGTGAAGTGCTGGTCGAGGACGTGAAGGAGAAGATCGCGGCAATTCCGACGGTGCGTCAGGTGGACGTCAGCCTGGTGTTCGACCCACCGTGGCAGCAGTCGATGATGTCCGAAGCGGCGCGCCTGCAGACCGGCATGACCTGGTAGATGAAGCGGGTATTGCTGCTACGGCATGCGGAGGCCAGGGCGGCGCAGGGCACTGAGGCGGATTTCGACCGGCCGTTGAGCGAGCGGGGCCGCAGCGCCGCGCATGCCGCCGCGCAGCGCATCGCGACCAGCGGCCTGCACATCGACGTGCTGTACGTGAGTCCGGCAGCGCGCACGCTCCAGACCGCGCAGATCGTCGCGGCAGGGCTCGCTGCCGCGGAACGGCTGCGGCTCGAGCCGACGCTCTACCCCGGTACCCCGGAGCACCTGTGGGCCGCGCTGCAGCGGCTGGACGAGCAGGTCCGCTGCGCGCTGCTGGTCGGCCACAACCCGTCCTTGAGCGTACTGGCCGGCCGGTGGGGCCTGTGTGCGCCCGGCCGCGAGCTGCCGACTGCCGGGCTGGGCCTGGCAGGGTTTCCGCCGGACATCCGCTGGAGCGCGCTGACCTGGGATCAGGCCACGCCGCTGGAGCTTCCGGCCGGATCCTGAACAGCCTATTCGACGCCGCAGAAGCAGTACGCGTAGATCGCATCGGGTGCACGCAGCCGTGCCCAGCGCGCCAGCTCGCGATCGAAGGGCCGCCATTGCTGCATCAGGCCCGCACCATCGGACGCGCGCAGCGCACCGGAGCGTCCGAGCACCGACAGCACGCCGTCGCCGACCTGGAGCAGCAACTGCTGCGTCAGGCTCAACTCGGGCTCGATGCGCCGCACGCCATAGGAACCGCCGAGCCCGGCGCGCTTGGCTGCCGCCGCGACGGCGTCCGCATAGCTGCCGAAGCGGTCGATGAGGCCGTTGCCGCGCGCGTCGGCTCCGGCCCATACGCGACCCTGCGCGATCGCGTCGACCTCCTCGTGGGTCTTGCCGCGGGCGCTCGCCACGTGGTCGATGAATTCGGAATACACGTGATCGACCGTCGCCTGCAGCACCTTGCCAGCCTCCGGCGAGAGCGGCCGGTCCAGCCGCGTGGAGCCCGCCAGCGGCGTGGTCGCGACCCCATCGACGTTGACACCGAGCCGGGCCAGCGTCCGGCTGAAGGTGGGCAGTGCCGCGAACACGCCGATCGAGCCGGTGATCGTATTGGCGCTGGCGATGATTTCGTCGGCTGGAGCGGCAATGTAGTAGCCACCGGAGGCCGCGAGGTCACTCATCGAGACCACGACCGGCTTGCCGGCGGCCTTCAGCGCGCGTACCTCGCGGTAGATCTGCTCACTGGCCAGCACGCTGCCACCAGGGCTGTCCACGCGCAGCACGACCGCCCGGATGTCCGGGTCCTGGCGCGCGCTGCGCAGCAGCGCGGCCGTGGACTCCCCGCCCACCGTACCGGGCGGCTGCTTGCCGTCCAGCATCTCGCCGCTCGCGATGACGACTCCGACGCCGGGCCCCCTGCCGCGCTGCTTCTCCTCGGCGTGCGTGGAGCGCAGGTAGTCGGCGACGCTGACCTGGCGATAGGACTTCGTGCCCGGATCGGCGCCGACCAGATCGATCAGGCGCTGCTCGACCTGCGCGGCGGTGCGCAGGTCCGTGACCAGCCCGTCATCGTGCGCCAGCTTCGCGGTATCCCCGCCCGCGGCCGTCACCGCAGCGGCGTAATCGTCGCTGTAGGCGCGGATCGCTTCGGGCCTGAGGTGGCGCGCCCCGGCCACGGCACCAACGTAGCCGCCCCACAGCGCGTTCAGGTAGGACTGGCTCTCGAGGCGGTCCTCGGCGGACATGTCCTCGCGTGTATAGGCCTCGGCCGCGCTCTTGAACTTGCCGACCCGGAACAGGTGCATGTCGACACTGAGCTTGTCGAGCGCGTCCTTGAAGAACATCCGGTAGCGGGAGTAGCCGTCGAGCAGCACGAATCCGAACGGATCCAGGTAGAGCTCGTCGGCCTGGGCCGCCAGGTAGTACTGGCTCTGCAGGAAATAGGTTCCGCGCGCGATCACCTTCTTGCCGCTGCGGCGAAAATCGGCGATGGCCGCGGACAGCTCCTCGAGCTTGACCTGGCCGGAAGCCGACATCGCATCGGTCTCGATGACGAGCACCGCGATCCGCGGATCGGTGGCGGCCGCGCGGATCGCGGTCGTCAGGTCCCACAGCAGCGTCTGCGGCGCGCCCGAGCCCTGTGCCTCGTTCAGCGCACGCTCGATCGGCTCACCGCTGAGCTGCTCGACGATCTCGCCCGATGGGCGCACCACCAGCGCGGCCTTTTCCGGCACGCGCGGCACGGCCTGCCGCAACGCACCGATCACGATCCCGAACAGTGCCAGCAGCAGCAGCAGGTGCAGGAACCGGCGCAGCGTGTCGAGCGCGTGCCAGAGTCCCCGGAGGAATCGACCCAGCGGCTCCATCGGCGAGCGCGGCCGCGCCTAGACCTTCTCCTCGATGCGGGCCGCCTTGCCAGTGCGCTCGCGCAGGTAATACAGCTTCGCGCGCCGTACGCTGCCGCGACGCTTGACCGACACCTCGCTGATGCTGGGGCTGTGCGTCTGGAAGGTGCGTTCGACACCCTCCCCGTGCGAGACCTTGCGCACGGTGAAGGACGAGTTGAAGCCGCGATTGCTGCGCGCGATCACGACCCCCTCGTAGGCCTGCACCCGCTCGCGATCGCCCTCGACCACCTTGATCTGCACCACGACGGTGTCGCCGGGCTTGAACGCCGGCAGCTTGCGGGTCATGCGTTCCGCTTCGAGTGTCTGGATGATGTTGCTCATAGTGTCTTCCTCGTTCACCGTGGGGCGCGCGCGGCGCGCTCCGTTAAGAATTCCTCCAGCAGCCCGCGTCGCTCCGGATCGAGCGGGGTGCGATCGATCAGGTCGGGCCGCCGCAGCCACGTGCGCCCGAGGCTCTGCTTGAGCCGCCAGCGCGCAATGGCAGCATGGTCCCCCGAGCTGAGCACCGCGGGCACTCCCAGGTCCGCGTACACCTCGGGGCGGGTGTAATGGGGCCAGTCGAGCAGTCCCTGCGCGAAGGACTCCTCCGCATGCGAGCGCGCGTCGCCGAGCGCGCCCGGAAGCAGTCGTGCCAGCGCGTCGATCAGCAGCAGGGCCGGCAACTCGCCCCCCGAGACCACATAATCACCGATCGACAGCTCCAGGTCGATCGCGAGCTGCAGCACCCGCTCGTCGATCCCCTCGTAACGGCCGGCTACCAGCAGCAGGCCCGGGGCACTGGCCAGCTCGGCCACGCGCGCCTGCGTCAGTGGCTGACCCTGCGCCGACAGGGCGATGCGCAGCGCCCCGGTCGGTAATCTTTGCTGCGCAGCAGCAATCGCGGCACAGAGCGGCTCCGGCTTCAGCACCATCCCCGGACCACCGCCATACGGACGATCGTCGACCGTACGGTGCGCGTCGCTCGTGTGCGTGCGCGGGTCTTCGGTCCCGACCTGCAGCAGGCCGCGTTCGATCGCGCGCCCCAGCACGCCGTGGCGCACCGCGTCGGCGATCAGCGCCGGGAACAGCGTGACGACCTCGACCCTCACTCTGCCCTCGCCCGCCGGCCCTCAGAAGTCCGCCGGCCAATCCACCGTGATCTCGCGCCCCGGCAGATCCACGCGCCGGAGATGGGGTGGCGGAGACCGACCGACGGTCTGCGATGGTGTGAGAGGCTGCGATGGTGTGGCAGATGCTGCGATGGTGCGGCAGACGAGGCTGCGGCGGTGGCTATGGTGTTGTTGACGCTGCTTGTACGCTGCGATGGTGTCGTGGATGCTGCGATGCCGTGTGGATGTCGCGACGGCGTTGTGATGCGATGACGCTGCGACGGTGTACAGTACTTGCCACACCATCGCAACGTCCGCAACACCATTGCAGCGTCCACAACACCATCGCAGCGTCTGCAACACCATCGCAGCGTCCGCAACGGCATCGCAGCCCATCGCAGCGTCCACAACACCATCGCAGCGTCTGCCACACCATCGCAGCGTCCACAACACCATCGCAGCGTCCACAACACCATCGCAGCGTCCACAACACCATCGCAGCGTCCACAACACCATCGCAGCGTCCACAACACCATCGCAGCGTCTGCCACACCATCGCAGCGTATCGCAGCGTCCACAACACCATCGCAGCATATCGCAGCGTCCACAGCACCATCGCAGCGTCCACAGCACCGTCGCAGCGTCCACAACACCATCGCAGCGTCCACAACACCATCGCAGCGTCTGCCACACCATCGCAGCGTCCACAACACCATCGCAGCGTCCACAACACCATCGCATCGTCCACAACACCATCGCAGCGTATCACGCCGACAACACCATCGCAGCATATCGCAGCGTCCACAGCACCATCGCAGCGTCCACAACACCACCGCAGCGTCCACAACACCACCGCAGCGTCCACAACACCACCGCAGCATCCACAGCACCATCGCAGCGTCCACAATGCCATCGCAGCGTCTGCCACACCATCGCAGTTGCCCACACCATAGCAGCATCCATCACACCATTGCAGCGTCCACAGGACCATCTAGTGTCCACAACACGTCCACAACACGATCCACAACACCATCGCAGCGTCCACAACACCATCTGCAGCGTCTGCCACACCATCGCAGCGTCCACAACACCATCGCAGCGTCTGCAACAGCATCCAAGACCATCCTACCCCATCGCAGCGTCCACAACACCATCGCAGCATCCACAACACCATCGCAGTATCCACAACACGTGCACACACAACATTGCAGCATCCACAACACGTGCACACACAACACCGTCGCAGCGTCATCGCATCACAACACCATCGCAGCGGCCACAACACCATCGCAGCGTTCGCCCACACCATCGCAGCGTCCACAACACCATCGCAGCATCCACAGCACCATCGTAGCGTCTACCACACCATCGCAGCGTCCACAACACCATCTCAGCACCAGCGCAGCGTCTGCCACACCATCGCACCGTCCGCAATTCCATCGCAGCGTCTGCCACACCATCGCAGCGTCCACTACGTCATCGCAGCATCCACAGCACCATCTTGGAACGTCTGCCAGACGATCGCAACGTCTGCCACACCATCGCCGCTCCGCAACACCATCGCAGTGTCCACAGCACCATCTTGCAGCGTCTGCCAGACCATCGCAGCGTCCACACCACGCTCATTCACAACACAACACCGTCGCAGCGTCATCGCAGCACCA
>CAWIQV010000094.1:0-57045 GCA_963838275.1 uncultured Gammaproteobacteria bacterium
TGCAGGCCCTCGGGGAACCCGCCGATCGGCTGCCCGAGATCGCCGCGAAACAGCTGGATGACGGATTCGGGAAAGGCGATCTCGGTGTCCGGGTCGAGTATGGCCTGTCGCGTCAGCCCGCTGGTGATCATCAGGATCGCCAGGTCGCCGACCACCTTGGACGTCGGTGTGACCTTGACGATGTCGCCGAACATCTCGTTGACGTCGGCATAGGCGCGCGCGACTTCGGGCCAGCGCGCGTCGTCGATGCCGAGCGAGCGCGCCTGCTCGCGCAGGTTGGTGTACTGGCCCCCGGGCATGCCGTGCACGTACACCTCGGACGCGCCGGCGCGATTGTCGCTCTCGAAGGCGCCGTAGGTCGCCCGCACCTGGGCCCAGTAGTGCGACACCGTACGGACGTGTTCCGGATCGAGGCCGCTGTCGTGGGGTCCGAAGCGCAGCGCCTCGACGATGGAGCCGAGGTTGGGCTGCGACGTGAGGCCGCTCATCGCATCCATCGCGCCGTCGACGGCGTCGGCGCCGGCATCGATGGCCGCGAACACGCTGGCCGCGGCGATGCCGCTGGTGTCGTGCGTATGGAAGTGCACCGGCAGTCCGGTCTCGTCCTTGATCGCGCGCACCAGCGCGCGCGCCGCGTCCGGCTGGCACAGCCCGGCCATGTCCTTGATGCCGAGGATGTGCGTCCCCGCGGCCTTGAGCTCCCGCGCCAGTCGCACGTAGTAGTCCAGCGTGTACTTGCGCTCGCGCGGATTGCTGAGGTTGCCGGTGTAGCAGATCGCGGCCTCGCACAGCCGTCCGGTTTCGCACACCGCGTCGATCGCGACGCGCATGTTCTCGACCCAGTTCAGCGAGTCGAACACGCGGAACAGGTCGATGCCGGTCGCGGCTGCCTGGCGCACGAAGTAGCGCACGACGTTGTCGGGGTAGTTCGTGTAGCCGACCGCATTGGCCGAGCGCAGCAGCATCTGCAGCAGCAGGTTCGGCATCGCGCTGCGCAGCCGCTCGAGCCGCTCCCAGGGATCCTCCTTCAGGAAGCGCATCGCGACGTCGAAGGTGGCCCCGCCCCAGCACTCGACCGACAGCAGCTGCGGCAGCAGCGCCGCATAGGCCGGCGCGATCGCCAGCATGTCGATGGTGCGCACGCGCGTCGCGAGCAGCGACTGGTGCGCGTCGCGCATCGTCGTGTCGGTGAGCAGCACCTGCGGCTGCGCGAGCATCCATTGCGCGAAGCGCTCGGGTCCCAGCTCATCGAGCCGCTGCTTGCTGCCCGCCGGCGCCGCCCCCGGCGCCGGTACCGCCAGCCGCGGCGGGCGCACCGGTACCAGCCGCTCCGGCCGCTTGCGCCCCTTGACCTCCGGATTGCCGTTGACCACGGTTTCGGCCATGAAGGTCAGGATGCGCGTGGCGCGGTCGCGCCGCTCGCCGGTCGCGAACAGCTCCGGCGTCTCGTCGATGAAACGCGTGGTGTACTCACCGCGGGCGAAGCGCGGGTGGGTCACGATCTGGTCCAGGAAACGCAGGTTCGTCGCCACGCCGCGGATGCGGAATTCCCACAGCGCGCGGTGCATGCGCGCGATCGACTCCTCCGGAGTGGCGGCCCAGGTGGTGACCTTCACCAGCAGCGAGTCGTAGGACCGCGTGATCACGGCGCCGGTGTAGGCGGTGCCCGCATCGGTCCGTACGCCGAATCCGGCCGGACTGCGATAGGCGGTCATGCGGCCGTAGTCGGGCACGAAGTTGTTGTGCGGATCCTCGGTGGTCACGCGGCACTGCAGCGCGTAGTAGACGCAGGTGGATGTCCGACTGCCCGGGAACGCCGCCGTCGGGGTCGCCGATGCGGGCGCCGTCGGCGATCCGCAGCTGCGACTTGACGAGGTCGATGCCGGTCGCGCATTCGGTCACGGTGTGCTCGACCTGGATGCGGGGATTGACCTCGATGAAGTAGAACGCGCCCGTGTCGGCGTCCTGCAGGAATTCGACCGTACCGGCGTTGCAGTAATGCGAGGCGTGGCCGATCCGCAGCGCCGCGTCGCACAGGCCGGCGCGCTCGGCGTCGCGCAGGAACACGGCCGGTGCACGCTCGACCACCTTCTGGTTGCGCCGCTGCACCGTGCAATCGCGCTCGTACAGGTGCACCAGATTGCCGTAGCGGTCGCCGAGGATCTGCACTTCGAGGTGGCGCGCGCGGCGCACGAGCTTCTCGAGGTACACCTCGTCGTTGCCGAACGCGGCCTTGGCCTCGCGCCGCGCCAGGGGCAGCAGGTCGCTGAGCTGGCTGTCGCTCTCGATCACGCGCATGCCGCGCCCGCCACCGCCCCAGCTGGCCTTGAGCATGACCGGATAGCCGACCTGCTGCGCCAGGCGCTGGCACTGCTCCAGGTCCTCGGGCAGCGGCGGCGTCGCCGGCATCACCGGCACGCCGGCGCTGACCGCGAGGTTGCGCGCTGCGACCTTGTTGCCGAGTACGCGCATGGTCTCGGGGCTGGGACCGACGAAGATGATGCCGGCCGCCGCGCACTGCGCCGCGAACTCGGGATTTTCCGACAGGAAGCCGTAGCCCGGATGCACGGCGTCGACGCCCGCGGCCCGCGCGACGCGCAGGATGTCGGGAATGTCCAGGTAGGCCTCGATCGCGCCCTTGCCCTCCCCGACCAGGTACGCCTCGTCCGCCTTGGTCCGGTGCAGCGCGAAGCGGTCCTCCTGGGAATAGATCGCCACGGTGTGGATCCCCAGCTCGGTCGCCGCGCGCATCACGCGGATGGCGATCTCCCCGCGATTGGCGATCAGGAGGCGACGGATCTTCTGGGCCATGCTGGAACCTCGCGAGTGGGTGCCTCCAGGCCCTTGCAAGATCGGGGCCGTGGCGAGGCGCGGCGGCGCCGTCCGGACGCTGCCGCGGAATTCTAGTCGGCCAGGTAGGCGGCCAGGTAGTCCTCGAAGCTGCCGCGCTGGCTGGCCTCGAGCGCCGCCAGTTCCTCGAGCGAGCGCTGGACCTCGGCCTCGAACCCGGACCGGCGCTCCGGCAGCGGGTGGATCGCATGCAGGCAGTACTCGCGGTGCGCGCGCGAGATCCGCAGCGTGAAGCCCTCGAAGCTCTCCCCGTGCTGCTCGAGCTCGCGCAGCACCCGGGCGGACGGGGTAAGGGCGGGGTCCTCGAGCCTGGCGAGCTGCTCGCGCAGCGCCGCGCCGTAAGGCCGGTCGCGGTGCCCGGCATCGAGGATCTCGCACAGGCCCTGCATCGAGTCGCACAGCTCCGCCGCCCACCCGGCGAGCGACGTGCGCCGGCCGTTGCGCTCGAGCAGCAGGCCGGGCGCGCGGCCGGAACGCGCCACCAGCAGGTGATTGCGCTCGCTCGCCTCCTCCTCCGCGCCATCGATCGGCGGGCTGTCCTTGAGCAGCAGCAGGGCCAGGAACAGTTCGAGGAAGTACAGCCGCGACAGATCGACCCCGAGCGGATCGAACACGCTGTTGTCGAGCGCGCGGACTTCGACGTATTCGACCCCGGCGCGCGCCAGCGCCTGCCCGGTGCGCTCCCCGGCGCGTGGCACGCGCTTGGGCCGGATGAAGCTGTAGTACTCGTTCTCGACCTGCAGCGCGCTGACCGACAGCTGGCGGTACTCGCCGTCGCGCTTCAGGCCGAGGGCCGCGAACGGCGGGTGGGTCTGGTGCACCGCGCGGCGCAGGTCGCGCAGGTATTCCTCGAGGCTGTTGACCGATACCGGCACCGCGGCCTGGTTGCGGTTGCGATAGCCGATGTCACTCATGCGTAGCGAGGTCGCGTGGGTACCGATCAGCGTACCGGGGCCTCCGGGCCGCAGTTCCGCGTCGTCGCGCCCCTGCAGGAAGGAGCGGCACAGTGCCGGGGAGGCGCCGAACAGGTAGAGCACCAGCCAGCCGTGGCGGCGGTAGTTGCGCAGCAGGTCGAAATACCGGGCCGACTGGAACTCCCCCGGACTGGCGCGCGCCTCGCAGATTTCCCGGTACAGCGGCCAGAACCGCGACGGCACCGAATAGTTGAAGTGCACGCCCGAGATCGCCTGCATCATGCCGCCATAGCGGACCTTCAGCCCCTGGCGATAGATGTGCTTGACCCGGCCGCGATGCGAATTGCCGTAGCGCGCGATCGGCACCTCCTCGTCGTCGCGCAATTCGCACGGCATCGAACCAGCCCACAGCAGCTCATCGCCGAGGTGCCGGTACACGAAGTGGTGCAGGTCGCCGAGGTAGGCCAGCAGCGACGCGTTGTCCGCGAAGGCAGGGGTGACCAGCTCGGTCAGCGCCTCCGAATAATCGGTCGTGATGTGCGGATTGGTCAGCGGCGAGCCCAGTGCGGACGGATGCGGCGTGGTCGCGAGCCGCCCCGCACCCGTCACGCGCAGCGATTCACGCTCCAGGCCGCGCAACCCGCCGGCGAGCAGCTGCGGTTCGCGGCTGTTCACCAGCGACGCCAGACGGCGCTCGAACACCCGGTCGACGCCAGTGCCTGCCATCCATCCTCCACCTGCCCGGTCGGGCGTGGCATCCTAGCAGCCTCGTGGACCTAGGGGCGCGATGCCCAACGGGGCCTCTACTATGTTGGTCACAAGCAGTCCCCGCCGGGTCGCGATCGTCGGCGGCGTGCGGACGCCGTTCGCGCGCTCCCATACTGCCTACGCGGGCACCGACAACCAGGAACTGCTGACCGCCTCGCTGCGCGCCCTGGTCGAGCGCCATGGGCTGGTCGGCGAGCGCCTCGGGGACGTGATGGCGGGTGCCGTACTCAAGCATTCCCGGGATTTCAACCTGACGCGCGAATCCGTGCTGTCCAGCGGGCTGGACCCGCAGACCCCGGGCCTGGACGTGCAGCGGGCCTGCGGCACCAGTCTCGAGGCCGCCATCCTGGTCGGCAACAAGATCGCGCTGGGACAGATCGATGCGGGCATTGCCGCGGGCGTCGATGACCTGAGCGATCCACCGGTCGCGTACCCACAGTCGTTCCAGCGCCTGTTGCTGCGCAGCGCCAGCGGCCGCAGCGTCGCGCAGCGGCTCCGGCCCTGGCTTGGGCTGCGGCCGCGTGACTTCCGGCCGGTATTGCCGGGCGTGAACGAGCCGCGGACGGGCCTGTCGATGGGACAGAGCTGCGAACTGATGGTCAAGACCTGGAATATCGGGCGCATCGAGCAGGACCGGCTGGCGAACGACAGTCACCTGAAGGCCGCGGCCGCCTGGCGCGAGGGCTTCTTCGACGACCTGGTCGTGCCGTACCGGGGCCTGAACACCGACAACAACGTGCGCCCCGACTCGAGCCTGGAGAAGCTGTCGCGGCTCAAGCCGGCATTCGACACCAGCGGCACCGGCAGCATCACCGCCGGCAACAGCACGCCGCTCACGGACGGGTCCGCCGCGATACTGCTGGCCTCGGAGGACTGGGCTGCAGCGCGCCGGCTGCCGGTGCTCGGATACCTGCGCGCGGGCAAGAGCTGGGCCGTGGATTTCGCCAGCGGGCACGAGGGCCTGCTGATGGCTCCGGCGTATGCCGTGGCCGCGATCCTGCGTGACACCGGCCTCGCGCTGCAGGACTTCGACTACTACGAGATCCACGAAGCCTTCGCGGCCGTGCCGCTGTGCCTGCTGCGGGCCTGGGAATCGGTCGCGTACTGTCGCGAGCGGCTTGGGCTCGCGGCACCGCTCGGCCCGATCGACGTCTCGAAGCTCAACGTCAAGGGCGGCAGCGTCGCGATCGGGCATCCCTTTGCCGCGACCGGCGCGCGCATCCTGGCGGTGCTGGCGAAACTGCTGGCCGGCGATCCACGCGCGCGGCGTGGCCTCGCGTCGGCCTGCACCGCCGGTGGCATGGGCGTCGCGGCGATCGTGGAACGTGCGTGAGCCAGTTCGAGACGTTCATGGCGCGCGACGGCCATGAGTTCCAGGTCTACATCGCCTCCCCCGCCGGCCGGCCCCGCGGCGCCGTGGTGCTGGCGCACGAGGAGTTCGGGCTGACCCATGCTATGCGCGGCGCCGCGGACGGATTCGCGGCTGCGGGGTACCTCGTGATGGCGCCGGCGTTGTTCGATCGCATACGGCACGGCCTGGTGCTCGGGTATACCGCCGCCGAGGTGGAGCAGGCGCGCGGCTACTGCGCCCAGATCGGAACCGGCGCCGCGGTGCGCGACATCGGCGCCGTGGCGGCGGTGGCCCGTCATGCCGGCAAGGTCGCGGTCCTCGGCTACGGCTGGGGCGCGCGCATCGCCTGGGCGGCCGCGGCGGCGCGGCTGTTCGCCGCCGCCGTGTGCCATGACGGGATCGGCCTCGCAGCCGAGCTGCCGGCGGTCCCGTCCTGCCCTGCCCTGGTTCATGTCGCCGTGCCGGACCCTTCGCGGCCGCCCGTGGAGCTGGAGCAGCTGCGCAGCGCCTTTCCGCAGGGAGTCTACGAACTGTACGCGGCCGACCCGGGCTTCGCCAACCGCGACCGCCCGACAGTCTATAATGCAGTCGCAGCCGAGCTCGCGCTCGCGCGCAGCCAGGCGTTCCTGGCGCAGCATGTCGGCTGACAGGCGCGATCCGCACCACGTGGACGCGCTGGACCCGAATTCCCACCGCCATCGCATCAGCCCCGGCTACGACGCGTGAACAGACCGATTCCCCCATCCAGCGATGCGCTGGGCGTGCTGCTGGTGAACACCGGCACGCCCGACGCACCGACGAGCAGCGGCGTCAGGCGATTCCTGCGCCGATTCCTGTCCGATCCGCGCGTGATCGAACTGCCGCGGCTGCTGTGGCTGCCGCTGCTGTGGGGACTGATCCTGCCGCTGCGCTCGCCGCGCAGCGCGCGCAAGTACCGTGAGATCTGGCAGGAATCCGGCTCGCCGCTGCTGCACTTCACGAGCGCGCTGCGCACCGCGCTCGAAGCCGCGCTGATCGCACAGGGTGCGCGGCCGCTGGTCGCGGATGCCTACCTGTACACGCCACCGTTCGTCGATACGATCCTCGATACGTGGCGGGCGCAGGGCGTGCGCCGGCTGTTCGTGCTGCCGCTGTTCCCGCAGAGCAGCGGCAGCACCACCGGGGCGGTCTACGACCAGGTCGGGTGCGCGCTGGGCTCGTGGCGGGCTCTGCCGGAACTGCGCTGCGTCGCCAGCTACTGCGCGGATCCCGGCTATATCGAAGCGCTCGCCGCCAGCGTGCGGGAGCACTGGCAGGAACATGGCCGCGACGGCCATCTGCTGCTGTCGTTCCATGGCATTCCGGAGTCCTATGTGACCCGCGGCGACCGCTATGCCGAGGAGTGCCGCCGCACCGCCGGGCTGCTCGCTGAGGCGCTGGGACTCGATGAGCGCGGATGTTCATTGAGCTTCCAGTCGCGTTTCGGCGCGAATCGCTGGCTCACGCCGGCGACCGAGGACGTGCTGCGCGAGCTGCCGCGGCGCGGCGAACGCAGGCTCACGGTGCTGTGTCCGGGCTTTGCCGCGGACTGCCTCGAGACGCTCGAGGAGATCGCGTTGACCGGTCGCGCGATCTTCCTGGCGGCCGGCGGCGAGAGCTTCCAGTATGTCCCTGCGCTGAACGCGCGCGCGGATCACGCTCGCGCGCTCGCGCGGTTGATCCTGCGGTCGAGCAGCGACTGGACCTGATGTTCGGGCGCTTCCTCGAACTGGCGATCGCGACCCGTGACATCGCCGCGGGCGTGGCGTTCTACGAGCAGCTCGGGTTCGCGCAGCTGATCACCGGCGATGCGCTACAACACCGCTATGGCGTACTCAGCGATGGCCGCCTGTCGCTCGGCCTGCACGAGCAGGAGCAGCCATCGCCCTCGCTCTGCTTCGTGCTGCCGGGTCTCGCCGGCGAACTCGCCCGCTTCGAACTCGCCGGATTCGAGCCGGAACGCGCGCGGTTCGGCGAGGAATCCCTGCACGAGCTGCGCCTTCGCGATCCGGAGGGTCACGCGGTCACGCTGCTCGAGGCGCGCACCTTCTCGCCGGCGGCGTCCGGTGCCGCGCGGGAGTCGCAGCTCGGCTATTTCTCCCACCTGAGCCTGCCCGAATCCGATTTCGGGGCCGCGCAGCGCTTCTGGGAGCGTGGCGGCTTCGTCGCGCTGCCCGCGCTGGACACGCCCTATCCGCACGTGCCGCTGACGCGCGATGGCATCGACCTGGCGTTCCATGCGCCGGCGCTGTGCCCGCAGCCGATGCTCGTGTTCGAAGCTCCGGACCCGCAGGCGTGCGTAGCCCGGCTGCACGCGACGGGCCTCGTGCCGAAGGCTGGACCGCCGCGCGGGATGGAGCGTGCACGCAGCGCACTGGTCGAAGCACCCGATGGCGCGCGGCTACTGCTGGTCGCTGCCGGCGCCTGAAGGCTCCCGGCGCGCGAGCACGCGATAGCGCACGTGCATGCGTTCGGCGACCTTGAGCGCGCCGAGCGCGACGCTGTAGGGAGTGAGTCCGAGTTCGCGATGGTCCAGGTCGAAATCGCCGCTCGCCACCAGCGTATCGCCCGACAGCGCCAGGCTCACGGGCAGCACGGCCTGGTCATCGTGCGCGCGCACGACGATGCTCACCGCCGCGAGCCAATGGTCGCCCTCGGCACGGATCTGCCGCGACTCGAGCCGGATGCGGGGAAAATGCGCGGCATCGAGCAGCGACCCGCCCAGCATGTGGCTGCGCGTACCCTGGACGCTGGCGGCCTCGATCGGGGCCTGGAAGGCGGGTCCCGCGGCGGCGCGCAGCGCCGGATCGTCGACCAGCAGCCTGGCCACCGGGAACTCCAGTGCGAACGTGGCCAGCGCCGGATCCGCCGGCAGGGCGATCCGTCCATCGAGCGCGCGCACCGCGATCAGGTGATCGTGTCCGAGCGCGGCCAGTGGCCCGTCCCGGAAGACACTGATCAGGACTTCCGAGTGCTCCGGGTCGACGCGGTAGTGCGCAATCGCCGCCGGATGCGCGGGCAGCGGCGCGGCGGATGGCGTGCCGGGCGGCGCGCGCGAGCCGGGCGGCGCGTGGCAGGCAGCGAGCCAGAGCACGGCTGCGCACGTCAGCGCACGTGCGCGCGCGCGTGCGCACAGGCTCACCGCGACCGTCGCGCCTTGCGTGAGCCGCGTGCCGCCTTGCCCGGGCGCTTGCGTGCCGGCTTGCGCGCCACCTTCCTGGCCGGTCGCTTCGCGGCCTTCCTGGCCGCGGGCTTCGCGGCCTTGCGGCTCGGGCGCTTCGCGGCAGCGTCACGCGCGCTGCGGGCAGGCTGCCGGCGCGCGCGGGTGCGCTTGGCGCGCCTGGCGGCACGCTTCCTGGCCACCGGCGCGGCTGGTGCTCCAGCCGGCGCTTCGCCGCGCAGCTGCTCGATGATCGGCGGGTTCTCGAGCGTGGAGATGTCCTGCGTGATCTCCTCGCCGCGCGCGATCGCGCGCAGCAGGCGGCGCATGATCTTCCCGGAGCGCGTCTTCGGCAGGTTGTCGGTGAAGCGGATCTCGTCGGGCTTGCGCGATCGGACTGAGCTGCGTGGCGACCCAGCGCGCGCAGCTCCTCGATCAGCGCGCGGCGCCTCGCCGCCGGGCGCTGGCGCCGCGGAGCACGACGTAGGCGAACACCGACTCGCCCTTGATCTCGTGCGGCTTGCCGACCACCGCCGCTTCGGCGACGCGCGGGTGCGCGACCAGCGCGGACTCGATCTCCATCGTGCCGAGGCGGTGGCCGGCGACGTTCAGCACGTCGTCGATGCGGCCCATGATCCAGAAGTAGCCGTCGGCATCGCGGTGCGCGCCGTCGCCGGCGACGTAGTAGCGGTCCTGGAACTTCTCGCCAGTAGGTCTGCAGGTAGCGCTCGTTGTCGCCCCAGATCGTGCGCAGCATCGAGGGCCAGGGCCGCTTGATCACCAGATAGCCGCCGGCGTCGGGCTCGCTCACCGGCTGGCCCTGCGTCGTCGACGATGTCGGCGAAGATGCCCGGGCAGCGGCAGCGTGCACGAGCCGGGCTTGGTGGGCGTCACGCCCGGCACCGGCGCGATCATGATGGCGCCGGTCTCGGTCTGCCACCAGGTATCGACGATCGGGCAGCGCTCGCGCGCCGATCACCCGGTGGTACCACATCCAGGCCTCGGGATTGATCGGCTCGCCGACGCTGCCGAGCAGCCGCAGGCGCGACGAGATCGTACTGCGCCGGCATGCTCGTCGCCGAGCTTCATCAGCGCGCGGATCGCGGTCGGCGCGGTGTAGAAGATGCTCACGCCGTGCGTCTCGCAGATCTTCCAGAAGCGGCCGCCGTCCGGGATAGGTCGGCGCGCCCTCGTACATGCACGAGCGTCGCGCCGGCGGCGAGCGGTCCGTAGGCGACGTAGCTGTGCCCGGTGATCCAGCCGACGTCGGCGGTGCACCAGAAGACGTCGTCGTCGCGCAGGTCGAAGACCCAGTGGCTGGTGAGCTTGGCATTGCAGCAGATAGCCGCCGCTCGAATGCTGGATGCCCTTCGGCTTGCCGGTGGATCCCGAGGTATACAGCAGGAACAGCGGATGCTCGGCGTCGACCCATTCCGGCTCGCAGTGCGCGGCTCTGCTCGCGCACCAGCTCGTGCCACCAGTGATCGCGGCCCGCGCGCCATCGGCACGTCGACGCCGGTGCGTCGCAGCACGATGACCGTGTGCACGGTCGTGGCAGCCGCTCGCGCAAGCGCCTCGTCGACCGCGGCCTTGAGCGGGACCGCGTTGCCGCCGCGCCAGCCGCCATCGGCCGTGATCACCAGCCGTCGCCGCCGGCATCCTCGATGCGGTCGCGCAGCGACACGGCGGAGAAGCCGCCGAACACGACCGAATGGATGGCGCCGATGCGCGCGCAGGCCTGCATCGCGATGATCGCCTCGGGCACCAGCGGCATGTAGATGACGACGCGGTCGCCGCGGCGTACGCCCAGCGACCTTGAGCGCGTTGGCGAAGCGGCATACCTCGGCGTGCAGTTCGCGGTAGCTCAGGCGCGCGCACGTCGCCCGGTTCGCCCTCGAACACGATGGCGCGTCTTGTCGCCGCGCTGCTGCCAGGTGCACGTCGAGGCAGTTGTAGGAGACGTTGAGCTCGCCCGTCGCTGAACCAGCGGTAATTCGGGGCCGCGCTGTCATCGAGCGTGATCGATGAACGGACGGTGCCAATGCAGGTGGGTGCGCGCGAGCTCGGCCCAGAAACCCAGCGGGTCGGCGTCGGCGTGCCGACGCAGCGCGGCCAGTTCCTCGGCCCGCAGCCGCGCCTGCGCCACGAATTCCACGGGCGGCGGAAAGCTGCGCTGCTCGTGCAGCACCGATTCGATATCCGAGGTGGTGACGCGCGCTTTCCCGCCCATGCGATCCCCCTGAGTTCCGGTGAACGCTCCGCGCTGCGCAGGATACATGAAAGTACGTACGTCGCCGCCCGGGCCCGGAGCGGTAGAATTGCGCTTCCGAGGCGGACCGGGCCGCATGCGGGTTCGTGTCTGCCGCTCAACCCAGGCGAGACTGCCTGAAAGGAAATGTGATGTCCGATCAATACAGCCGCCGTGACGCGCTGCGCACGTTCGCGGTCGCGTTCGGGGCCGCCGCCACGATCCTGCCCGCGCGCCGCGCCGGGGCCGCCGAGCTGCCGCACCTGCTGCCCACCGACGCCACCGCCACCTCGCTGGGCTACCACGAAGACGCCAGGACGGTGGATCCGAAATCCAATCCGACCTACCAGCCGAGCCAGGCCTGCGGCAACTGCGCACAGCTCAAGGGCAACGAAGGCGACGCATGGCGCCCGTGCAACCTGTTCCCCGGCAAGCTGGTCAACGCCAACGGCTGGTGCAAGGTGTGGACCAAGAAGCCCGCCTAGGCCGACGCCGCGTGGATGCGCGCGGCCTGTCGGCGCAGCAGCGTGCCGAAGCCATGGCGGTCGCAGAACGCATCGATCGCGTCCAGGTCGGGTAGCACCCGTCGCAGGTCGTCACCGGCGACGGCCAGCGGCGCGTCACACGCGACGCGGGTGAGCGCGCGGGCGAGATAGGCGGCGTCGCGATGCTCGCGCAGCCGTGCGGGCAGCGAGGCCGCCCCGCGCAGCGGCAGCGACGCGGCCAGCTCGGGGTGCGCATACAGCTCGTCCAGCGAGCCATATAGCCGCATCAGCGCCGAGGCAGTCTTGGCGCCCACGCCGGGTATGCCGGGCACGTTGTCGACGCTGTCGCCGCGCAGCGCGAGGTAGTCGGCCATGCGCTCGGGTGCGGCTCCGAAGCGGGCGGCAATATCCGGGTACCGGTATTCCGCCTCGCCGGCATAGTCCCAGTACGTGTCGCGTTCCCCGACCAGCTGGGCCAGGTCCTTGTCGCGCGATACCACGGTCACCGCCATGCCTGCGGCGCGGCTGCGCACCGCAAGGGTGCCGATCAGGTCGTCCGCCTCGAATTCCGGGCTCGCGAAGTCCGCGACACCCAGGTGGCGGCAGAACTCGCGGCACAGGCCGAACTGGCGGCGCAGCGCGGCGGGCGCGGGCTCCCGATTGGCCTTGTACGGCGGGTACAGCGCGTGGCGGAACGAGGCGGACTCGCACTCGTCGAACGCCGCGGCCAGGTAGGACGGTGCGCGGCGCTCGATCAGATCCCCGAGGAAGCACGCGAAGCCGTACAGCGCCTGGGTCGGATTGCCCTGTGCATCCTGGAATTCCGGCGGCAGTGAATGCCAGGCGCGGAAGATGAATACCGACGCGTCGATCAGGTAGACCACCGGTACGCGTTCCAGGCTTCGCCCCCTTGGGTCTCAGGCCAGCCAGCGCTGGATGCGGTCGTGCAGCGGACTGCTGCGCGGAAAGTGCGCGAGCAGGTACTCCATCTGGTCGGCCAGCACGCGCCGGCCCTTGAGGAAGATGTACTCGGCGTAGGTCGGCGTGAAGGGCACCGCGATCAGCTGCATCTTGGCCTGTTCAGGCGTGCGCCAGGCCTTCTCGTTGTTGCAGCGGCGGCAGGCCGTCACGACGTTGTTCCACGTATCCACGCCGCCCTGGCTGAACGGGCGCACGTGGTCGCGCGAGAGCTCGCGGCTCGGAAAGCGCCCGGCGCAGTACATGCACAGGTAGGCGTCGCGCCGGAACAGGGTCTCGTTGTTGAGCGGCGGCACGTAGTCATGGCGCGTGTTGGCCGGATTGCCCGTGTGCCCGATCGTCGCGATGATGGAGCTGACCTCGAGCACGGTGCGGCGGCCGCTGCGCGCATTCACACCGCCGTACAGCCGGAACAGCAGCGTGCCGCAGGTGTAGGCGATCTGCTCCTGCGTGTACAGTCGCGCCGCCTCGCGGTAGTCGATCCATTCGAGCGGCATGCCGGCGACGTCGGTACGCAGCACCATCTGCGACAGCCCGTGGCTCGCGCCATGCGGCGCGAGCAGCTGCAGGTCCGGATCCCGGTGCACCAGATCGGGGCTCATGACTGTTAAGATACGGCAGAGTTATGCGAGACTTCAACGCGGGACGCGTGAGCACCGATCGCGCGGGCGGGCCCGGCCGGGGCGGGTCCTACGGGAGAGCACGAAATGGCAGTCACGATCGGTGCGCTCGCTGAGCGCGCTCCGGGGGAAAAGCGCGTCAGCCTGAGCCCCGAAGTGGCCGAGAAATTTGCCGCGGCGGGCGCCCGGGTACTGCTCGAGCGCGGCGCCGGCACCAGCGCGCAGTTTCCGGACGCGCTCTACAAGCGGGTCGAATGGTGTGATGCGACGCCCGCCGCGCTCGCCGTCGCTGGACGTGCTGCTGACCGTGCAGCCACCGACGGTCGAGCAGATCGGCGCGCTGCGCGGCGGAGCGGTCGTGCTCGGGTTCATGCAGCCTCACGCGCGCACGCGCGAGATCGCGCTGCTGCGCGACCGGCAGATCACGAGTTTCGCGATGGAGCTGGTGCCGCGCATCTCGCGCGCACAGTCGATGGACGCGCTGTCCTCGCAGGCCGCCATCGCCGGCTACAAGGCGGTGCTGATCGCGGCCAACACGCTCGACCGCTTCCTGCCGATGCTGACGACCGCCGCCGGCACCATCCGCCCGGCGCAGGTACTGGTCATCGGCGTCGGCGTGGCCGGGCTGCAGGCCATCGCGACCGCGAAGCGGCTCGGTGCGGTGGTCGAGGCCTACGACGTGCGCAGCGCCACCCGCGAGCAGGTGAAGTCGCTGGGTGCCCGGTTCGTCGAGACCGGAGTGTCGGCGGAGGGCGCGGGCGGCTACGCGCGCGAGCTCACCGACGAGGAGAAGGCAGCAGCAGCAGGAGGTGCTGGACGCGCGCATCGCGCTCGCCGACGCGGTGATCAGCACGGCGGCGGTGCCGGGACGTCGGGCGCCCCGCATCATCTCGCGCGCCGCGGTGGAGCGCATGAAGGCCGGCGCGGTGATCGTCGACATCGCCGCCGAATCCGGCGGCAATTGCGAGCTCACGCAGCGCCGGTGCAACGGTCCTGCACCACGGCGTGAAGATCGTCGGCCCGGTCAATCTGCCGGCGCAGCTCGCGTTCCACGCGAGCGAAATGTATGCGCGCAACCTCTACAACTTCCTCAAGCCGGCGATCGCGAAGGACGGGATGCTCGCCATCGACTGGCAGGACGAGGTGTTCGAGCGCTCGTGCGTGACGCACGCGGGTGCCATCAGGCACGAACCGACCGCCAGGCTGGTGGAGGGAACATGACCGGAATCGTCGCACTCTACATCTTCATGCTGGCCGCCTTCACCGGTTACGAGGTGATCGCGAAGGTCCCGGTGATCCTGCACACGCCGCTGATGTCGGGCTCCAACTTCGTGCACGGCATCGTGCTGGTGGGCGCGATGGTGGCCGAAGGATCCGCCCGCACGCCGCTGGAGCGGGCCATCGGGTTCTCGGCGTGCTGCTGGCGGCCGGCAACGCGGTCGGCGGCTACGCGGTCACCGAACGCATGCTCGAGATGTTCAAGGCGAGCGGTGCGCGCGCCGGCGGCGCCGGGAAGGGTGGCCACTGATGGACGCGCACGTCAGCGCCGCGACGCTGATCGAGGCGAGCTATTTCGTCACGGCATTCCTGTTCATCATGGGCCTCAAGCGCATGAGCTCCCCGGTCACCGCGCGCAGCGGCATCCTGTGGGCCGGCGCGGGCATGCTGGTGGCCACGCTCGCCACCTTCTTCTACCCCGGGATGGGCAACTACCCGCTGATCATCGGCGCGGTGGTGATCGGGGCCGCCATCGCGTGGATCAGCGGCCGGCGCGTGGCGATGACGGACATGCCGCAGATGATCGCGCTGTACAACGGCATGGGCGGCGGTGCGGCCGCGGCGATCGCCGCGGTCGAGCTGTACCGCGGCGGCGAGGCCTCGGGCGCGTTGCGCACGCTGGCGGTGGTCGGCGGCGTGATCGGGGCCGTGTCCTTCAGCGGCAGCCTGATCGCGTTCGGGAAACTGCAGGGGCTGATCCGCCGTTCGCTGCGCTTCGGCGGACAGCAGCTGCTCAACCTGCTCGTGCTGGCGGCGGTGATCGTCGCCGGCAGCCTGATCGTGGCCGGGGTCCACGGCACGGCCACGGTGATCAGCGCGCTGTTCGCACTCGCGCTGCTGCTCGGGGTCTCGATGACGGTGCCGATCGGCGGGGCGGACATGCCGGTGGTCATCTCGCTGTACAACGCGTTGACCGGGCTGGCAGTGGGATTCGAGGGCTTCGTGCTCGGCAACGCGGCCATGATCATTGCCGGCACCGTGGTGGGCTCGGCGGGCACGCTGCTCACGCAGCTGATGGCTCGCGCGATGAACCGCTCGATCGGCAACGTGCTGTTTTCGGGATTCGGCGACACGGCGGTCGCGGCCGGCGGGACGGCCGTGACCGGCAGCCTCAAGGCGATCGAGGCCAGCGACGCCGGGGTCATGATGGCGTTCGCGCAGAAGGTGATCATCGTCCCCGGCTACGGAATGGCCGTGGCACAGGCCCAGCACAAGGTCTGGGAGCTGTGTCAGCTGCTGATCGACCGGGGCGTGACCGTGCGCTTCGCCATCCACCCGGTCGCGGGCCGCATGCCCGGTCACATGAACGTGCTGCTGGCGGAGGCCGGGGTGCCCTACGACCTGATCGCCGACCTCGACGAGATCAACGCCGAGTTCGAGACTGCCGACGTGGCGCTGATCATCGGCGCCAACGACGTGGTCAACCCGGTGGCCCGCAACGACAAGTCCAGCCCGATCTATGGCATGCCGATACTGAATGCCGACAAGGCCCGGAACGTGATCGTGATCAAGCGTGGCCAGGGCGCCGGCTTCTCGGGTATCGAGAACGCGCTGTTCTACCTCGACAACACGCGCATGCTCTACGGCGACGGCCAGGCCGCCGTCGCGCAGCTGATCGCGGCCGTCAAGTCGGTCTAGTAGTCCGGCAGGGCTCGCGGCGCGGCCGGCCTCAGCGGGCGCGCCGCGGGGCAGCCCGCCAGCCGCGCGGGCCAGGGGCGCCGGGCTGCGCTCGCGGACGCAGCTGCTGCAACGCACGTTGGCGCTGCAGCATCTGCTGGCGCTGCTCCGGTGTGGCATTCAGCCAGCGTTCGCGCAACTGCGCACGCTGCCCGGAAGGCAGGCTGGAGTAGGCACGGAAGTTCTGCCGCACGGCCTGCTGCTGCTCGGGCGGCAACTGCTGGAAGCGTTGCCAGCGCTGCCGGATCACCGCTTTCTGCTCCGGAGGCAGCCGCTGCCAGGTCTGGAAACGCTGTCGCGCACCGGCGCGCTCTTCCGGGTTCATCGACAGCCAGCGATCAGCGCCGCGCGCGAGCGCCTGCTGGCGCTCCGGCGGCAGGCTGCCCCACTGTCCCTGGACGCTGCCGAGCACGCGCTGCTGCTCGCTGGAGAGCGAGGACCAGCTGAGGCCGGCGCTGGCCGCGGGCGCCTGACCGTATGCGAAAGCACTCGCACACAGCAGCAGGCTCGCCCACAGGAAATGGCGGCTATTCATGTCTGGTCCACCGGCGCGCCGGCCGCGACAGGCGCGGGACGCGTCCCGCCCGGCGGATCCTTGGGGGCAGGCGCGCCAGGTGCCACCGGGGGCGGGTGCGCCGCATGCTGCGCGACCTTGTCGATGTCGGTACGCGCGAGGTAGTCGTGCCAGTGCTTGTCCACGGAATCCACGGAGCCGAGGAACTCCAGCAGATCACCGTCGACGCCCGGCTCGGCGGCGAGGGTGGCGCCAGGCACCGCGGCGACGCCGAGCAGCATGGCGCAGGCAAGCCGCGCACGCTTCACGATCCTACCGATGGCGCGGCTCCGGCACCGTTGCCGGCTTCGTTGGCGGCCCACTCATAGAAATCGTAGTCGACGTCCTGGTCCTCGTTCAGCGGCACCGCATCACCCTCGGCCAGCAGTTCGAGATCGTCGACCGCCCCGCCGGCCGGGGCCGTCACCGGCTCACTGCCCGGGTGCGGCGCGAACACCAGCAGCGCGACCAGCACGGCCGCGGCGGCTGCGCTGGCGCCGATCCAGCCGCGGGAGCGTACCGGGCCGCCGCCGCGATGCGCCTCGAGTGCGGCATAGCGCGCCTGGGTCAGCCGTGACCGCAGCGCTCCGGGCAAGCCATCCGCGCTCTCGAGCAGCAGCGTGCGCGTGCGACGCTCGAATTCGCGATCGCCCTCGGATGCTGGCTCGTGGCTCATGTCCAGAACTCTCCCAACGACACGCGCAGCGCCTGCAGCGCGCGAAAATAATGTGTCTTGACGCTGCCTTGCGAACACTGCATGGCCGCGGCGGTCTCTGCAACATCCAGGCCCTCGAAATTGCGCAGCAGGAACGCCTGGCGCTGGCGCGCCGGCAGGTCCGCCAGGGCCCGTTCGAGTGCCTGCAGGATCTCGTCGGATTCGAGCTGCGCGGGGGGTTGGGGGCTCGAATCCGCGGCCTGCTCGATCGGGTCAGGCTGCTCTTCCTCGTCCGCCGCCCGCCACGGCATGAAGGACATGACGCGGTTTCGGACCATGCGCCGCCGCTGGACGTCCCGGATGCGGTTTTCCAGGATCCGGTAGAACAACGGTTTCCACTCCGCCTCGGGCTTGTCCGCATAGCGGTGCGCCAACTGCAGCATCGAGTCCTGCACCACGTCAAGGGCGTCCGCTTCGTGACGCAGCGCGATCTGTGCGATCCTGAAGGCCTTGCGCTCGACGCCGGCCAGGAAGGCTTCGAGAGCTCGTGCGCCGTCCTTGGTGCTGTCACGCAAATGAGACTTTCCGGCGCGGCTGAGATCAGCGCTTCCCGCAGGGAGAGTAGCAAACACCAACATACGGCATCACCGGCACTGTCAGGGTGGACTTCAACGGTGCTGAACGGAGCAGGGCCGGATCCGGTTGACACGCAACGGGCGGCAGCGGAAGGTCCTGCAAATCATCCACTTACCGGGACGGCCCCGAGGCGCCGGCCGCGCGGCGGTCGCCCCGAGGCAGTGAAACCGCAATGTTTAGTTGTAAGTATATGATATTCATGTGGTTTCAGAGTTGATCACTTTTTCATCAAAGTGACATGAATGCCTTGAAACGCAGGCAATTGCGCCGTTGGAACCCACGCTGTCCACAGACTTATCCACAGTGACTGTGGACAACCGCCCGAGCACGCCTGGCCCGGTGCTGCGCGTTGCGCTGAACGTTCCGCGAGACGAGCTCTACGACTACCTCCCGCCAGCCGGCGCCGAGGCGGCGGCGATCCCGGCCGGCGCGCGCGTATGCGTCCCGTTCGGCTCGCGTTCAGCGGTGGGTTTCGTGGTCGCACAGGCGGCCGATTCCGCGCTGCCGGCCCGCGCGCTCAGGCGCATCGAGGCGCTGCTCGATTCCGCGCCGCTGCTGGATCCAGAGCTGCTGGCACTGCTGCAGTGGACGGCGCAGTACTACCACCACCCGCTCGGCGAGGTCATCGCCGGCGCCCTGCCCCAGGCGCTGCGCGGCACGACCCCGGCCGGCGCCATGACCGAGTCCTGGCGCGCCAGCGACGCGGGCAGGCGTGCGCTGGCCGCAGCGGCGCTGGCGCGCGCTCCGCGCCAGCAGGCGCTGCTCGCGCGGCTGGCTGCCGCCCCTGCCGGCCTGGGCGCGGATGCCCTCGACGCGGATCCGGGCCCCTGGCGAGCCGCCGCGCGTGCGCTGGTGGCTCGTGGCTGGGCGGAGCGCGTCTGGCAGCCTTCCGGGGCGGGCCCGGCCGCGGAGGTGGCGGACGCGACGGCGGCTGAGACGGCGCCGCCCCTGCCGGGAATGTCGCCGGCCCAGGCGGACGCGGTGCAGCGCATCGATGCGGCGGCCGGCCGCTTCGCCGCTTTCGTGCTGCACGGCGTGACGGGCAGCGGCAAGACCGAGGTCTACCTGCAGTGCGCGGCGCGCACGCTCGCGCGCGGTGCCGCCGTGCTCGTGCTGGTGCCGGAGATCGCGCTGACTCCACAGCTGGTGGGGCGCTTCCGGGCACGGTTGCCGCGCGCGATCGCACTGCTGCACTCCGGACTGAGCGACGGCGAACGCCTGGCGGCGTGGCGCGCGGCCCGTGCGGGACATGCGCGCATCGTGCTCGGCACCCGTTCGGCGATCTTCGCGCCGCTACCCGGCTGCGGACTCATCGTCGTCGACGAGGAACACGACAGTTCGTACAAGCAGCAGGAAGGGGGCTGCCGCTACAGCGCTCGCGACGTCGCGGTCGCGCGCGCGCGCCAGCTCGGCATCCCGGTCGTGCTCGGTTCCGCCACGCCGTCGCTCGAGACCCTGCACAACAGCGCCCAGGGACGCTACCAGTCCCTGCACCTGCCGCGGCGCGCGGACCAGGCGGAAGCCCCGCGGCTCGCCCTGATCGATCTGCGTGCGCACGCCGCGACGCAGGGCGTTTCGGCACCAGCGCTGGAGGCGATCCGGCGGCATCTCCGGGCCCAGGGGCAGGTGCTGGTCTTCATCAACCGGCGCGGCTACGCGCCGACGCTGCTGTGCACGGCCTGTGGCTGGATGGCACAGTGCCTGTCCTGCGATGCGCACCTGACCGTGCATCGCGCCGCCGGGGAGCTGCGCTGCCACCACTGCGGTGCCGCCGAGCCGCTGCCCGCGCGCTGCGTGCGCTGCGGATTTCCGGTCAAGGCGGCCGGCCAGGGCACCGAGCGGGTCGAGGAGACGCTGCAGGCGCAGTTTCCGGACGAGCGGCTGGTGCGGCTCGATCGCGACACGGTGACCGGTCCGGGCGGGCTCGACCGGGCTGATGGAGTCGGTACATTCGGGCGCCGCACGCATGCTGATCGGCACGCAGATGGTCACCAAGGGACACCATTTTCCAGGGCTGTCGCTGGTGCTGGTGCTCAATGCGGACCAGGGACTGTTCAGCACCGACTTCCGCGCGGCCGAACGGCTGGCCCAGACCATCGTGCAGGTTGCCGGCCGCGCGGGTCGCGAGCGCGCGCGCGGCGAGGTCTTGATCCAGACCGAATACCCGGACCATCCCTTGCTGCGGCACCTGCTCGAATCAGGCTACGAGGGCTTCGCGGCCGCGGCGCTGGCCGAGCGCGCGCAGGCACGCTGGCCGCCGTTCAGCCGGCTCGCGCTGCTGCGCGCGTCGGCGCTCACGAGCGCGGCCGCGCTGGAATTCCTGGTGGCGGCCCGGGCGCTGGCGCCGCCCGGCGAGCGGGTGCGGCTGCAGGGTCCGGTGGCCGCCGCGATGGCGCGCCGTGCGGGCCGCTACTACGCGCAGCTGCTGGTGGAAAGCCCGGAACGCGGTGCGCTGCACCGCTTCCTCGACGCCTGGCTGCCGCAGGTCGCCGGCCTGCCACACCGGCGCCGCGTGCGCTACGCGCTCGACGTCGACCCGATCGATATCCAGTAGCGCTCGCCGACTGCGGTAGACTCGCCGCCGGTTTTTCCGCGGATGCCGGCAGTGAAGAACGAGCTCTCGCGCCTCGTGGCGCGCGCCCTTGACTCCCTCGGTGGCACGCTGCTGCGGCAGCCCGTGCCCGAGGACTGGATCGTCGTCGAGCGCACCCGCGACGCGAGCCACGGGGATTACAGCTGCAATATCGCACTGCGGCTCGCGAAGCACGCCGGACAGCCGCCGCGGGTGCTCGCCGAGGCCATCCGCGCAGCCTTGCCGCCGCACCCGGAAGTGGTCGCGGTCGAGGTCGCCGGCGCGGGCTTCATCAATTTCCGGCTCGCACGTGCGGCGCACCATGCCGTGCTGCGCCTGGTGCTGGAGCAGGCCGGGCGCTATGGCTGCAGCGATGCGGGCCGCAGCGAGACGGTGCTGCTGGAATTCGTGTCGGCCAATCCGACCGGACCGCTGCATGTCGGGCACGGGCGCCAGGCCGCGTACGGGGCGACGCTGGCGAACCTGCTGCGTGCCACCGGCCACCGCATCGAATGCGAGTACTACATCAATGATGGCGGCCGCCAGATGGAAATCCTCACCGTCAGTGCGTGGCTGCGCTATCTCGAGCTGTGCGGCGAGCCGGTCGCGTTCCCTTCCAACGGCTATCGCGGCGAGTACGTGCGCGCCCTCGGCGCGCAGCTGCTCGCGCAGCGCGGCCGCGGTCTCGCGCGCAGCGCCAGCCAGCTGCAGGAGGGATTGCCGCCCGATGCGCCCGCGGGGGACCAGGACCGGTTCGTCGATGCGCTGATCGCGCGCATGCGCGAGCTGCTGGGTGAGGGGGATTTTGCGTTCGTGCTCGAGCTGGCGCTGGCGGCGATGCTGGCCGATATCCGCGAGGATCTCGCCGGCTTCGGCGTGCACTTCGATCAGTGGACATCCGAGCGCGCGCTGACCGGCTCGGGCGCGGTCGAACGCGCGATCGAGCGGCTCGAGCAGGCCGGAGCGCTCTACCGGCAGGACGGGGCGCTGTGGTTCCGTGCCAGCCGGTTCGGCGACGACGAGGATCGCGTGCTGGTGCGCGCCAACGGCCAGAAGACCTATTTCGCACCCGATATCGCCTATCACCTGCACAAGCGCGAGCGCGGCTATGCGCGGCTGATCGACGTGCTGGGGGCCGACCACCACGGCTACGTGGCGCGTCTGCGCGGCGCGCTGGTCGCGATGGGCGAGCCCGGCGCGTGCCTCGAGGCGTGCCTGATCCAGTTCGTGAGCCTGTTCCGGGCCGGGGAGAAGATCCCGATGGGCAAGCGCGAGGGACAGTTCGTCACCTTGCGCCAGCTGCGCGAGGAAGTGGGCAACGACGCCTGCCGGCTGTTCTTCCTGATGCGCAGCCACGACCAGCCGCTGGATTTCGATCTCGAGCTCGCCAAGGCGCGTTCCAACGAGAATCCCGTCTACTACATCCAGTACGCGCACGCGCGGGTCGCCAGTGTCATGAAGCAGCTCGGTGCCCGCGGCCTCGACTTCGACCAGGCGCTGGCGCTGCAGAGCCTCGCGCACCTGGACGGCGAACACGAGCGCTCGGTGCTCTCGGGCCTGGCACGCTATCCGGAGATCATCGGCAACGCCGCGGCCGCGCGTGCACCGCATGCGCTGGTGCACTACCTGCGCGAGTTGGCCAACCAGTTCCACACCTGGTACAACGCCGCGACCTTCCTCGTCGAGGACCCGGCGCTGCGCAACGCACGACTCGCGCTGGCGCTGGGCGTGCAGCAGGTGGTGCGCAATGGCCTGGACCTGCTCGGGGTGTCGGCCCCGGAGAGCATGTGAGCGGCCCGCGACTGGTGACGCGTGATTTCAAGCGCCCGCGACGCCAGGGCCTGGGGCTGGACCTGCTGCGCTGGCGCGAGCTGGGCATCGGGCTCGCAGTGGGCCTGTGCGTCGCCGGCATCGTCTACGTGTCCGATCACCGCGCCACCGAGGTCGCCGTGCCCGATCGACCCACACCGGGCCGGGGCACCGCCGCGGCCGGCACGGACCGATCTCCCGGCGCCGCGTCGCCGGATGGCGCAGCGCCCGACGGCAGCACGGCCGCGGAGGGCCGGTACGACTTCTACAAGCTGCTGCCGAAATTCGAGGTGGTGATTCCCGAGAAGGAGCGCGGCACGCGGCTGCCGGCGGCAGCACAGATCGACCGCCCCGGGGTGTATTTCCTGCAGGCCGGGTCCTACCGCGACGCGCTCGAGGCCGAGCGCATCCGCTCGCAGCTCGGCAAGCTCGGCATCGATGCGACCGTGCAGCGCGTCGCGGTGGACGCGGACGTCTGGCACCGGGTACGCGTCGGTCCGATCCGGGATCTGGCGCTGCTCAACCGGCTGCGCGCGCAGCTGCGTCAGAGCGACCTGGACTCGCTGGTGGTCCGGGTCGACGACTGACCGGGGAGCGCCGGCTCGAGGTCAGTCCTCCGCACCGTGCCCGATCTCGATGCCGAGCGAGCGCAGCTTGCGATACAGGTGCGTGCGTTCCATGTCCACGCGCTTGGCCAGCAGTCCGACGCGTCCATTGCACAGCAGCAGCTGCTGCTGCAGATAGGCGCGTTCGAAATGCTCGCGCGCCTCGCGCAGCGGCAGCGCCAGCAGGTCGTGCTTGACCAGCGGCTCGTCGGGCGGCGCCTGGGACGACAGTTCGCGCTCGACTTCCTCCAGCGAGATCTCCTCGGTTCCGGCATTGAGCAGGAAGCGTCGCGTGAGATTGCGCAGTTCGCGCACGTTGTCCGGCCAGGGATAGTTGCGCAGCCGGTTCTGTGCGGCGACGCTGAAGCGGCGGAAACGCAGGCCTTCGTGTTCGGTCAGCTGGTCGACGTGGTAGCGCAGCAGCTCGGGCACGTCCTCGGCATAGTCGCGCAGCGCCGGCACCCGCAGCAGCAGCACCGAGAGCTGCGCGTACAGGTCGCGCCGGAAGCTGTCGGCCATGACCTGATTCACGATGCTGGGCCGCGCCGAGGCGATGATGCGCGCATCGAGCAGCGCTGCCTCGCCGCCGCCGCGCACGTAGCGGCCCGATTCCAGCACCCCGCTGAGCAGGCGTTGCGTCGATTCCGGCAGCTCCTCGACGTCGCCGAGGAACAGCGTACCGTGCCGCGCCTGGTCGAGCAGCCCGGGTGCCCCGCCCTCGGCGCCGAACAGCGCGGTCGCGTCGCTGTCCTGGCGCCAGGTGCGCCCGTCGAGTGCGACGAACGGCCCGGCGGCCGCAGGCCCGGACTGGTGCACCCAGCGTGCGAGCTGCTCGCGGTCGGTGCCGGATTCGCCGAGCAGCAGCAGCGGTGCGCTGATCGTGGCCAGCCGCGCCATCTCGCTGCGCAGCTGCGTGATCACGCGGCTGCGCCCGACCGCGACCTGTCCCATCGGCGCTGCGTGGCCCATGCGCCCGCTCGGCCGGCGTGCGCGATCGTCCAGCGCGCGCTCGACCGTGCGCAGCAGCTTGGCCAGCGACAGTGGCTTCTCGACGAAATCGAAGGCGCCGAGGCGCGTGGCTTCGACGGCGGTCTCGACGGTCCCGTGGCCGGACATCATGACCACCGGGCAGCCGTCCGACGCCTGGTCGGACCATTCGCGCAGCAGCGTGATGCCGTCGGTGTCGGGCATCCAGATGTCGAGCAGCACGAGATCCGGGACCTGGCGCGCGCGCGCGGCGCGCGCCTGTCCGGCATCGGCCGCGACCTCGACTTCGTAGCCTTCCTCGGTGAGTATTTCCTGCAGCAGGCGGCGGATGTCGGACTCGTCATCCACGACCAGGATCTTGCTGGCATTCACGCGCGTTCCCTCCGCAGTTCCATGCGACGCTCTCCCCCGGCGTTCTGCAGCCGATCATGGCCGCTTATGGGCAGCAAGACCAGAACCTTCGCGCCGCCCCCCGCCGGATTGTCCGCCTCGATGCGTCCTCCGTGCTCCTCGACGATCCGCTTCACGATCGCAAGTCCGAGGCCGGTGCCGCGAGGCTTGCCCGTGACATAGGGGTCGAACAGGCGGCCGAGGATCTCCTTGCGGAAGCCGGGACCGTTGTCGCGCACGCAGATGGCTGCGCTGGGGATGCCGTCGGCACTCAGCTGCCGGGTGCTGATCTCCAGCCTTCCGTCCGGCACCCCGACCAGGGCCTCGATGCCGTTGGTGATCAGGTTGGCGAGAATCTGGCGCACCCGGCCCCGGTCGGCCTCGATCTCGTGCAGCTCCGGGTCCAGGTCGAGCCGTATCTGGGTGGCCGGATCCTGCAGGCGGTACAGCTCGGTCACCTCCGTGACCAGCTGGTTCAGGCTGAAGGCCGCAAGCCGCATGTCCGGCGCGCGCGCGTATTCCGAGAACGCGTTGACCATCTGCTTCATCGCATCCACCTGCTGCACGATGGTGTGGGTGGCGCGCTCGAGCACCTGCGCGTCCTCGGCGTTCATGGCCCCGAGCAGCTTGCGATGCAGGCGCTCGGCGGACAGCTGGATGGGGGTGAGCGGATTCTTGATTTCGTGCGCCAGCCGCCGCGCGACCTCGCCCCAGGCCGCGTCACGCTGCGCGGCGAGCAGCGCGGTGATGTCGTCGAACACCAGCACCACCACGCCGCGCCCGCGCTCGTCCGGCAACGACGTGCAGGCCCACAGCAGCACGCGCTCGCCGGCCTCGCCAGGCAGCGCGAACTGCTCGCGCCATTCCGTCCGGCCCGAACGCAGGCGCGCGCCGAGCTCGGCGAGCAGCACGTCGAGACGGGCATTGCCGGGCAGGAAATCGGCGAGATTGGCGGCACCGGCGCGGCACAGGTCGCACCCCAGGATCGTCGCCGCGGCCTGGTTCGCGCTGTGCAGCGTGAGCTCCGTGTCGGTGACGATGACGCCGCTCGAGAGGCGCGAGAGGATCACGGCGAGCCGTTCGCGTTCGCGTTCCACCGCCTGGCGACTGCTCTTCGCCTCCTCGCTGGCGCGGCGCAGGCGCTTGGTCATGTCGTTGAACGACTGCACCAGGAAGCCCATCTCGTCGCGCGACAGCAGGGGCAGCTTGGTGCCGAAATCGCCCTTGCCGACGGCACGCGTGCCGGCGATGAGATCCTGGACCGGCCGGGTGAGGCGCTGGCCGAGGAACACGGCGCCGTAGATCGCCGCCAGCAGCGTCAGCAGCACGACCACGGTCAACGTGAGGCGAAAGCTGATCTTCAGGGGTTCGCGCATGGCCGACAGGTCGCCGTACTGCGAGGACGTGTGCTGCACCGCCTCGGCCAGTGCGGACAGCGCCTGCGGCACTTCATAGTTGATGAGCACGTAGCGGCGCACGGCACCGGCGACGCCCGCTTCCGGGATCGGCGCGGCCGTCTCGATCGTGTACTGGCCGTTCGGCAGCGGCGTGAGGCTCACGTAGCTGCGCCCCGCGGCGAGCTGCAGCGCGATCTCGGGCGGCGGCGCCGCCGGCTGCTGCGCCATCGGCGTCGCGCTCGACAGGCCGGTCGCCTGGCCGCTGGCGTCGAAGACGATGATCTCCTGCGCCTCGGTCGCGCGCCGCTCCTCGTCGAGCCGCTGGAGCAGCGTGGCGCCCCGGAGGTCCTGCAGCGAGCGGGCGAAGATCTCGGTGCGCCGCGCCTGCTCGTGCACGCGCAGGTCGAGCGCGGAGCGCGACAGTACCAGCGCGTCGTTGAGGCCCTGGCGGATCTCGAGCCGGAACCAGCTGTCGATGCCGCGGTTCAGGAAGTCGAGCGAGAACAGGTAGACGATGATCAGCGGCGCGATCACGAGCGCGCCGAAAGTCACGACGGTGCGCAGCGTCAGGCGCGAGCCTGGCGCGTGATTGCGGAAGTCCCGGTACAGCTGCCAGAACTTGCGCACCAGCACGTAGCCGAGGGCGCAGGCACCCAGGATATTGACCAGCAGGATCCACGGCTGCCAGCGCGTGAACTGCGCGGAGTTCTCGACGCTGAGCGCGAGCAGTACCAGCGCCGCCACGCCCGCGACGATGGCGATCGTGGCGGGCGCGCGGGCACCGAGACGCTTCAGAACTGCAGTGTCCACGTGTACCAGTCGCTGGTGCGGTGCCAGCCGTCGCTCCAGAACATCAGGGTGCGCAGGGTGTCGGGCATGCGGCCGCGCCGGACGCCGGCGCGCACCGAGGCCAGCCACGGACCATCGCCCCGCAGCTGGGATCTGACCAGGATCGGCAGGTCCTCGATCCGGCCGAGCTGGTCGAGCGCATCCTCGAGAGTCGGAAAGCTCGCCTGCTCGGTACCCGATTCGTCCCGCAGCACGTAGCGGTCGGTCACCGCGTGGTACGTGAGCTCGCGGCGCAGGGTCATCTCCAGCACCGTGGCATTGAGCCAGAGCCGGCGGTGCCGGCTCAGGGACAGGTCCAGGTCGAAGGCGAGGGTCACCCCGTCGCGCAGCGCGCTGCGGATCGGGGCGGTCAGCGGGTACTGCACGTGCGCGCTGAGCTTGAGCACCCCTTCCTCGACGACCACGAAGGCCGAGTGGATCTCGAAATCGCCATCCAGCGGCCCGTCTGGCCAGGCGGCCCGCGGAGTCAGCGTCAGCAGCAGCACCACGGACATGGCAATTCGGAGCGTGTTGGACATTACGTTCTTAAGTCACTGTCAGGCAAGCATAATAGAACCCGTCGACCGGCGCCTCCCCGCCGGGCAGCAGCTGCACCCCTATGGGGCGCTCGAGGCAGAATGCCTCGAGGCCCGGACTTGGGCCCAGCGCGACGGAACGGGCCGCCGGCAGATCCCGCAGCACGTCCCGGACCGTGCACTCGTTTTCCGGCGGCAGCACCGAGCAGGTCGCGTACAGCAGCCGGCCCCCGGGTGCCAGCAGCGCGAGGCTGGCGCGCAGCAGCGCCTGCTGTGCGGCCTGCAGCGCCGGCAGGTCGGTCGCGCGGCGCAGCAGCTTGATGTCGGGGTGGCGTCGGATCACCCCGGTCGCGGAACAGGGCGCGTCGAGCAGGATGCGATCGAATCGCCTCCCGTCCCACCAGTCCGGGGGGGCGCGCAGATCCGCCGCGACCAGCCGCGCCTCGCGTCGCAGACGGCGCAGATTCTGTCCGACCAGCTCGAGTCGGGAGGCATCCACGTCGATCGCGGTCAGGTCGATCGCACCGCCTGCGGCCTCGAACAGCGCCCCGGTCTTGCCGCCAGGTGCCGCGCACGCATCGAGCACCCGCATGCCCGGCTCGACCCCGAGCAGCACGCTGGCAAGCTGCGCGCCCGCATCCTGGACCGACAGCAGACCGGCCTCGAACCCTGGAAGCTGCGCGACCGGTACCGGCCGGTCGAGTACCAGCGCGCCGGGCAGCCAGGCCAGCGTCTGGGCGGCGATCCCCTGCTGCGCGAGCAGGTTCGCCTGCTCCCGCGGGCTGGTGCGCGTCAGGTCTACGCGCAGCGTCATCGGTGGATGCGCGTTGTTCGCCGCGATCACCTGCTGCCAGTGCCCCGGCCAGTATTGCTGCAGTGCGTCGTACAGCCATGCCGGGTGCGCGCACGCCGCGGCCTCGGAGCGCAGCGACTCTTGCAGCAGCGGCGCGCGCTCCCGCAGGAAGCGCCGCAGCAGTGCATTGATCATTCCGGCCGCGCGTGGCTGGCCGAGCAGCCGCGCCGCATCGACGGCCGAGGAAATCGTCGCCGGGGGCGGGTTGCGCGAATATTCCAGCTGGTGCAGCGCGACCGCGAGCAGCATGCGCAGCGCTGGCGCGACGCTGCGGTTCCCCAGCAGGCGGGCCACGAGCGGATCGAGTCGCAGGTACCAGCGCACGCTGCCGAGCGTCACCGCGCGGATCGCGGCGGCGGGCAGCCCGGCTCCGCAGGCCGCGAACAGGGCGTCCTCGGAACTGCGGCCGTCGAGCGCGATGCCCGCGAGCGAGCGCGCCGCCTGCGCCAGCACCAGTGCCGCGGCCCCGGACGGTCGCGGGCTCAATGGAACTGCATGCCGGCCTCAGAGCGTCCGGCGGCGAACTCCGGGGCGGTGACGGTACGGCGTCCGGCCAGCTGCAGCCGGGTGATTGCGAGCACTCCGTGGCCGCACCGCACCAGCAGCCGGCCCTCCTGCAGCCCGATCACGCAACCAGGCGCTGCGTCCGGCGGCACACCCGGGCAGTCTTCCGACCAGTCCTGCGCCTCCCAGATCCGCAGCTGCTGCTGCTGCCATCGCGTCTCGGCGACCGGCCACGGGTTGAACGCACGCACTTGCCGGCTGATGTGCGCGGCATCGCGCAGCCAGTCGATGCGCGCTTCCTGCTTGTCGATCTTCGGCGCCAGGGTCACCCCGACGACGCCCTGCGGCTGCGGGCGCAGCTGCGCGTGCTCGATGGCGTCGAGCGTCTCGAGCAGCGCCTGTGCGCCCAGCGTCGCGAGCGTCTGCGTGAGCTGCGCCGCGCTGGTGGTCGCGCCGATCGGAACGGTGCGCTCCGCGTAGACCGGTCCGGTGTCCAGTCCGGCATCGAGCTGCATGATCGACACGCCGGTCTGCGCATCGCCGGCCAGCATGGCGCGCTGGATCGGCGCGGCGCCCCGCCAGCGTGGCAGCAGCGAGGCATGGATGTTGATGCAGCCGAGCCGGGGCAATGCGAGTACCGCTGGCGGCAGGATCAGTCCGTACGCCACCACGATCAGGGCGTCACAGTTCCATTGCGCGAGGGGTGCCCAGTCGGCATCCGTGCGCAGCCTTGCCGGCTGGGCGAGTGGCAGCCCCAGCGCCAGCGCGAGTTCCTTGACCGGGCTGGCGCGCAGCGCGCGGCCGCGGCCCGCGGGCCGGTCAGGCTGGGTGTAGACCCCGACCAGCGTGTGGTGCGACGCGTCCAGGGCGCGCAGCGTCGGCACGGCGAACTCCGGCGTACCGGCAAAGGCGAGACGCAGCATGGCTCATATGGCGCGCACGCCGGCACGCTCCGTGCCTGCGGCCGGCGTCCTGGCGCCGCCGTCGCCGGTGCGCTCGCGACGCTCCTTCTCCAGCTTGCGGCGGATGCGTCCGCGCTTCAGAAACGACAGGTAGTCGACGAACAGCTTGCCGTCCAGATGATCCATCTCATGCTGCAGGCACACCGCGATCAGCCCGTCGAGATCGCGCTCGAACGGCTGCCCGTCCGCGTCATGCGCGCGCACGCGCACCTGTGCCGCACGCTCGACCGGTTCGTAGATGTTGGGTACGGACAGGCAACCCTCCTCGGACATCGCGCGGCCCTCGCGCGTCAGGATTTCGGGGTTGATGAACACGTGCGGCTGCTGCTGTTCCTTGCTGAGATCCATCACGATGAGCGCCCGGTGCACGTCGACCTGGGTCGCGGCGAGGCCGATGCCCGGGGCGGCGTACATGGTCTCGAACATGTCGGCGACGAGTTGCCGCAGCGCCGCATCGAACGACTGCACCGGCTGGGCGCGGGTGCGCAACCGGGGATCGGGGTATTCGAGAATCTGCAACAATGCCATCGGTGGGGGCTCCAGCGTCGAGCTTTGGGGTCCGGAACCGGGATTGCAAGTACCGGTGGCCGGACCTTCGGGGGCGGCGTGATCCAGTGCACAGAGTTCAAAAGGAACGGTGTGCGTTCTGACCAACTTAAGTTTATAACAGGACGGCTTTTTGCCCTACCCGGTCCCAAGAGGTAGCAGGGATGTCATTGAAGGATGCTTTTCGGGCCCGCGGGTCCGCCCGGGCCCGAGGGTCCGCGCTCATCGCCACGACCCTGATGGTCGCGATGGGCCTGGCAGGGTGTTCGCTGTTCAGGCCCTCGCACCACCAGGCGAGCGCCATGGCCGCGCCGGCCGCGCCGCCGGATACGGCGGCCGACACGACCCCGTTGCCGCAGACCGACACCGAGGTGCTCGCCGACCTGCCGGCCGACGCCGAGACCGAGACCGTGATCGGCAATGCCGGGCCCGCTGCTGCGCGCCAGCGCGCCCAAGAGCTACACGGTACGCCGTGGCGATACCCTCTGGGGCATCTCCAACATGTTCCTCAGCAATCCGTGGCTGTGGCCCGAGATCTGGTTCGTCAATCCCGAGATCCGCAACCCGCACCGGATCTACCCGGGCGACACGGTGCGCCTGGCCGCCGGGAGCGCCGGGCAGACGGCGCTACAGGTGGTTCGGGGCCCGAGTCTGTATGGAGCCCGACTGGAACCGCTGCTGCGCGCTTCCCCGCTCGAGGCTCCGATCGCGACGGTGCCCTACTCGGTCGTCGCTGCGTTCCTGTCGCATCCCGGAATACTCTCGCGCAACGAGGTCCGGGCCGCCCCCTACCTGGTCGCGCTGCCCGGCGATCACCAGGTCGCCGGCACCGGCGACGCGGTGTACGTCAAGAAACTCAGCGGTGTGCGTGGCGCGCGCTACAGCGTCATGCACGTCGATGAGCCCCTGGTCAATCCGGACAACGGGCGCCGGCTCGGATACCTCGCGATCTATGCCGGAACCGCCGAACTGACCGAGCCGGGGCCGATTGCCAGGGCGACGCTGACCGCCTCAGGACGCGAGGCCCTGGAAGGCGACGTGCTGATCGCCGAAGACAACTCCTCGTCGCAGGACATCCTGCCCCATCCGCCGGCGCATCCGGTCTCCGCCCAGGTGATCGCCGTCGTCGACAACGTGCTGCTCGCCGGTCAGTGGGAAGTCGTGGTGATCAACCGGGGCGCTCGCGACGGGCTGGATCGCGGCACCGTGCTCACCGCCGAGCGCCAGGGCGTGAGCGTGGTGGACCGCTGTGCACGCATCGAGAGCACCAGCACCTGCGTGCGCCATGCGAGCCTGCGGCTGCCGAACGAGAGCTCGGGCACCCTGCTGGTATTCAAGACCTACGAGCAGATGAGCTTTGCGCTGATCCTCAGCGAGGAAGATCCGATCCAGCTGCACGATCACATCCGCAACCCCTGATTTCCCGGTTTTGCACCAGGAACGACGGAGCCGCAGGGGCGCCGGCCGCCCTATGCTGCGGCTCCATGGACCTGCCCGAACTACAGCTGCTGCTCGGCCGTGCGGTGGGTCTGCGCGCCTCGCAGCTGCGGACGCTGCTCGCGCGTGCCGGGTCCGGGCAGCAGGACCTGGCCGCACTGGAATCCCTCATCGGCGCGAGCCCGGATGCACTGGCGGAACTGGGGATCGGCGCCCGCGCGAGCCGCTGGCTGCACGCTCCGGACAGGCGCCTGATCGATGCCGATCGGTCCTGGAGCGAACGGCGATCGGTGCACCTGATCGACGCGACCAGCGCGGCCTACCCGGATCGACTCGCCGCTGTCGGCGCGGCCCCCGCGCTGCTGTACGTGCAGGGGGATCGGACCTGTCTGGCGGGCCCGCAGCTCGCGGTCGTCGGCAGCCGACAGCCGAGCACGCCCGGGCGCACCCATGCTGCGCAATTCGCGGCCGGCCTCGCCCGAGCCGGGCTGACCGTCACCAGCGGGCTCGCGGTCGGCATCGATTCGGCGGGCCATGAAGGCGCGCTGGGGGCCTCCGGCCTCACGATCGCGGTGCTGGGCAGCGCACTGGACCAGGTCTATCCCCAGCAGAGCCGTGCCCTGTCCGTGCGCATCGCGGCGCAGGGCGCGCTGGTCAGCCAGTTTCCCCCGGGCACGCCGCCATGCCGCGCACATTTTCCGCAGCGCAATCGCATCATCAGCGGCCTGTGCCTCGGTACGCTGGTGGTCGAAGCGACGCCAGGCAGCGGCTCCCTGATTACGGCGCGGCTTGCGGCACGAGCGGGGCGGCAGGTGTTCGCGATACCCGGATCGATCCATAACCCGATGGCCCGCGGCTGCCATGCGCTGATCCGCGCCGGTGCCCGGCTCGTCGAGAGCGTCGACGATATTCTGCAGGAACTGAATTTCCTCCATTTTAAACAAGAAGTTATATCCGGATCAGCCGTGCAGGCGGATGCCGCGCCGCGGGCCGGCCGGTTGGACAAGGTCGGCAAAATCCTGTTAGATGCCATCGGGTTCGAGCCGGCCAGCGTTGATGCGCTGGTGGAGCGGACCGGCCTTCCGAGCCAATCCGTGGCGTCCAAGCTATTGATTCTCGAGCTCGAAGGCGTCGTGGAATCGCAGGCTGGCGGGTCGTATGTGCGCTCGCAGGCCCGCCGCCGCTGAAGGACAGTACCGACGGGCGCCGCATCACCGAACGAGCGATGGAAAACAGCGTATTTGAAGTCCTGGTCTACGTGTTCGACCGCTACATGCTCGAGGAACTGCCTGCGAGCGCCGAGCGGGAGAACCTGGCCCGCGACCTGGCCAGCGCCGGGTTCGGCGTAGCCTCGGTCGAGCGCGCGCTCGATTGGCTCGCGGACCTCGCGGAAGTCCGGGACCGGCCGGCGCTGCGCGGCAACGGCTCGTTTCGCGTCTATGCGCCCGAGGAGCTCTCGAGGCTCGACGTGCCCTGCCGCGGGCTGCTTGCCTCGCTCGAGTCCGGGGGGATCCTGGCACCGAGCCAGCGCGAGATAGTCATCGACCGCCTGCTCGCGCTGGACACCGAGGAACTCGACATCGAACAGGTCAAATGGGTCGTGCTGATGGTGCTGTCGAGTCAACCGGGACAGGAACTTGCCTATGCAAGGATGGAGGATCTGGTCTTTGACGTCTCACACCAGAGTCCACATTGAGACGCGGCTGCCGCTGCCCTCGCACCGATCCGCGGCCAGTCCGCGGTTTTTCATTTCTGGCGCCCTGAGCCGGTAGCCCCATGCCCGACAATCTGGTCATCGTCGAGTCCCCGGCCAAGGGGCGCACGATCAAGAAGTACCTGGGCAAGGATTTCGAGGTCCTCGCCTCCTACGGCCACGTGCGTGACCTGGTGCCGAAGGAAGGCGCCGTCGACCCGGATGCCGGGTTCGCGATGCGCTACCAGCTCATCGAGCGCAATGAACGGCACGTCGAGGCGATCTCCCGCGCGCTGCGCAAGGCCAGCTCGCTGTACCTCGCCACGGACCCGGACCGCGAGGGCGAGGCGATCGCGTGGCACCTCTATGAGATCCTCAAGGAGCGCGGCGCGCTCGAAGGCAAGGAGGTGCACCGCGTGGTCTTCCACGAGATCACCCGTAACGCCATCCGGGAGGCCGTGGCAGCCCCGCGCGAGCTGTCGCTGGACCTGGTCAACGCACAGCAGGCCCGGCGCGCGCTCGACTATCTGGTCGGCTTCAACCTCTCGCCGCTGCTGTGGAAGAAGGTGCGCCGCGGCCTGTCCGCAGGTCGCGTGCAGAGCCCTGCGCTGCGCATGATCTGCGAGCGCGAGGAGGAGATCGCCGCCTTCGTACCGCAGGAATACTGGAGCATCGACGCGCAGGGCGAGCATTCCCGCCAGACCTTCCCGCTCAAGCTGGTCGAATTCCAGGGCCGCAAGGTCGAGCAGTTCAGCTTCACCGATGCAGCGGCCGCGCACGCCGCGGAGCAGGCGCTGCGGTCCGCGGCGGGCGAGGCCGGGACCCTGCGGGTGCTGGCGGTGGACCGCAAGCAGCGGCGCCGCAATCCCTCGCCCGCCGTTCACGACCTCGACGCTGCAGCAGGAGGCCTCGCGCAAGCTCGGCTTCTCCGCCTCGCGCACGATGCGGCTGGCGCAGCAGCTGTACGAGGGCATCGACATCGGCGAGGGCAGCGTCGGCCTGATCACCTACATGCGCACCGACTCGGTGTCGCTGGCCGCCGAGGCCGTGACCGAGATCCGCGCGGTGATCGGCCGCGCTCTACGGCCCGGACGCGCGTGGCCGAGCGAGATCCGCGTCTACCGCACCAAGTCGAAGAATGCCCAGGAAGCGCACGAGGCGATCCGCCCGACCTCGGCGGCCGTCATTCCCGCCGACATCGAGCGCTACCTGGATCCCGACCAGTTCAAGCTCTATGCCCTGATCTGGAAGCGCGCGCGTGGCCTGCCAGATGGCGCCTGCGGTGTTCGATACCGTGGCCGTGGACATGCTGGCGGGGCGCCGGACGGCGCCGAGCGGCACGTGCTGCGCGCCAACGGCTCGACGCTCGTCAAGCCCGGTTACATCGCGGTGTACCAGGAAGGCAGCGACGACGCGGGCGACGACGACAGCGATCACGTGCTGCCGGCGATGGAGGCGGGCGACACCGTGCAGCCTGCGCGAGATCGTGCCGCAGCAGCATTTCACCGAGCCGCCGCCGCGCTTCACGGAGGCCTCGCTGGTCAAGGCGCTCGAGGAGCACGGCATCGGCCGCCCCTCGACCTACGCGACGATCATCTCGACGCTGCGCGATCGCGAGCTACGCCGAAATCGAGAGCCGCCGCTTCACCGCGACCGACATCGGCAAGATCGTCAACCGCTTCCTGACCGAGCACTTCCATCGCTACGTCGAGTACGGATTCACGGCCGCGATGGAGGATGAACTCGATGCGGTCGTCGCGCGGCGAGGAGCACTGGACCACGCCGCTGACGAAGTTCTGGAAGCCATTCATCGAGCCAGGTCGAGGACATCGAGAAGAACGTCACGCGCGAACAGGTCGCGCAGGCGCGCGAACTCGGCGTCGATCCGGTCAGCGGCAAGCCGATGAGCGTGCGCATGGGCCGCTTCGGCCCGTTCGTGCAGATCGGCACCGAGGACGATGAGGAAAAGCCGCGGTTCGCCGGCCTGCGGCCGGGGCAGAAGATGGACACGATCACGCTCGCAGAGGCGCTGGAGCTGTTCCAGCTGCCGCGCACGCTCGGCGCGACCGCGGAGGGCGAGCCGATGGTCGGCGAACATCGGACGCTTCGGTCCCTACATCAAGTACGGCGCGCAAGCTACGTCTCGCTCAAGGACGACGATCCCTACACGGTGACGCTCGAGCGCGCGCTCGAATGCATCCGTGCCAAGCAGGAGGCGGACGCCAACCGCATCATCCAGGATTTCGGCGTCGAATCGATCCAGGTCCTCAACGGTCGCTACGGACCCTACATCAGCAACGGCGAGAAGAACGCGCGCATCCCGAAGGACCGCGATCCGAAGGCGCTGACGCTCGAGGAGTGCCGCGCACTGCTCGCGGCCGCCCCGGCGCGCCCACTACGTGGCCGCGGGCGGTTCGGCGCCAAAGCCGCCGCCGGCACGCGCACTGCAGCCCGTGGTGCCGGGCGCCGCCAGGCCGGCGCTGCGGCCGAACGACCGGCGTTGCTGGCGAATGCGGCCAAGAATTCCCCACCCGCGAAGGCGGCGCGAGAGCGGCCCGCCGCCCGCGCCGGCGCGACGCCCAAGGGCAAGGACCGCGCCGGGCCGCCAGCGCCAAGGCGCCCGCAGGCAAGGCGGCTGGCGCCAACCCCGGGGCTGCAAGCCCGCGCGCTGCAAAGCCCGCGGCTGCAAAGCCCGCTGCTGCCAAGGCCGCGGCTCCAAAGAGCAGGAAGCGCAAGACCGCGCCGGCGGTCGCTGCCGGTCCTGGCCGCCCCGCGGCTCCGCCACCGATTGCCAGCACGGCACGGCCGCGCACCAGGAAGGTCGCGGGCGCCGCTTAGCGGCCGGCCCCATGAAGTACCGTCATGCCTTCCACGCCGGCAATTTCGCCGACGTCCACAAGCATGTCGCGCTCGGTGCGCTGCTGCAGGCGATGCAGCGCAAGGACAAGGGGCTGTTCTACCTGGAGACTCACGCCGGCGCCGGTTGTTATGATCTGGCCGCGGCTAGCAGCCACCGCGGTGCGGAAGCCCGGCACGGGATCACGCCGTTGCTGGCGGCGGCCTCCCGGCTGACGGCCCCCGAACTGCTGCAGTACTGTGGCCTCGTCGTCGCGCTGCGCACCCGGATCGGCAATCCGATGGCCTATCCGGGCTCGCCGTGGCTGGCGGCGCAGCTGCTGCGGCGCCAGGATCGCGGCCTGTGCTGTGAATGGCAGCCCGCCGAGTGCCGGGCACTCGAGCGTGCGCTCGGCGGCATGCGCCGGATGCGTATTGAATGTGTGGACGGTTACAGTCAGCTGCGCGCGGTGCTGCCGCCGATCGAGCGGCGTGCGCTGGTGCTGATCGATCCCCCCTATGAAGAGCCGGGTGCGGAACTCGACCAGGCGCTTGCGGCCATCGGCATCGTGCTCGAGCGCCTGGCGAATGCCGTGATAGCGCTCTGGTACCCGATCAAGGACGAGCGCGACGCTGGCGCCGTGGCTGCGGAGGGTCGGACAGCAGCTCAACGGCCCCCACGCTGGACCTGGAACTGTGGATCCATGCGCGCGATTCCCGGGTCGGACTGAACGGATCGGGCCTGCTGGTGGTCAATCCGCCTTCCAGTTCGAGCAGCAGGCGCGCACCTGGCAGCAGCAGCTGCAGGTCGAACTGGACACGGCCGGCCGCGGCGGCAGCTCGGCGCGCATGCTGGTCAGCGAGGCCGACCTGCCCCATGCCAGAGCCTGACCGCTACGCGGTGATCGGCCATCCGATCGCACACAGCCGCTCGCCGTGGATCCATGCCGAGTTCGCACGCGCTACCGGTCAGTCCATCGTGTACACGGCGATCGATGCGACGCCGGCCGCGCTCGGCGCGGTGCTGCGGTCATTCTTCGATGGCGGCGGGCGTGGGCTCAATGTCACTGCGCCGCACAAGCAGGCAGTACTGGCGATGATGACCAGCTTGAGCGAGCGGGCACGCATTGCCGGAGCGGTGAATACGATCGCACGACAGTCCTCCGGCGCGCTGTTCGGCGACAACACCGACGGCGTCGGATTCATGCGCGACCTCACGGTCAACTGCGCGGTCCCGGTCAGGGACCGCCGCGTGCTGCTGCTCGGCGCCGGCGGCGCGGCGCGCGGACTGCTCGACCCCCTGCTCGCGGCCCGCCCGAGCGCACTCGTGATCGCCAACCGGGACCTCACACGCGCGATCGAACTTGCCGCCCGCTTCGCGCAGGCCGGCCCGCTGCGCGCTTGCGGCTATGAAAGTCTGGCAGCGCTCGGCCTCGAGCCCTTCGACCTCATCGTCAATGCGACTGCCGCCAGCCTGCACCAGCAGCTGCCACCGCTGCACCCGGGACTCGTGGGTCCGGGCACCGTCTGTTACGACCTGGCGTACGGCCCCCGCAGGACGCCATTCGTCGAGTGGGCACGCGAGCGCGGCGCGGCGCTGGCGTGCATGGGCGGAGGCATGCTGGTCGAGCAGGCGGCGGAGGCGTTCCTGCTCTGGCGCGGCGTGCGGCCCGATACCGCGGACGTGCTGGCCCGACTGACGGCCACCGGAGGTTGAGCCCATGCGTATCGACCACCACATGGCCCGCAGCTTCATCGCCGCGTGCGTGCTGCTTGCCGCAACCGGGCGGACGCCGGCAGCCGAACCCCCGCCGCAGGGTGGCGATGCGCAGCTGATGCAGCTCGCCGACCAGTACCTCGATGGCTATTACTTTCCGAACAATCCGACCGCCGCCACGCTCGCGGGCGTTCATCGCTACGACGATCGGCTCGAGGACTACAGCCTCCCGGGGCTACGCCAGCGGATCCAGGCGCTGCATTCCTTCGAGCGGCGTTTCCAGGCCTTCGATCCCGGCGCGCTCTCGGAACGGGTGCGCGGAGATCGCGAGCTGCTGCTGTCGAACATCCGCAGTGCGCTGCTCGATCTGGAGACCATCCGGCCGCGGCAGAAGAATGCCGACGTCTATTCCTCGGGGATCACGAACTCGGCGTTCTCGATCATGCAGCGCGATTTCGCGCCCGCCGCGGCGCGCCTGCGCCTGCTGATCGCGCGCGAACGCGCGATGCCGGCCGCACTGGCCGCCGCCCGGGAGAACCTGCGCAATCCGCCCGAGATCCTCACCAGGATCGCGATCGAGCAGCTGCCCGGGATCATCGGCTTCTTCGAGCACGACCTGCCCGCCGCATTCCAGTCCGCCGACGATCCGGCGCTGCAGGCCAGCTTCCGGACGACCAATGCCGCGGTGGTCCGTGCCCTCTCGCGCTACCTGGAGTGGCTGCGACACGACCTGCTGCCGCGCTCGCACGGTGACTTCCGGCTCGGCGCCCGGACCTTCAGCGCCAAGCTCGAGGACGACGAGATGGTCGATACGCCGCTGCCGCAGCTGCTCGAGATCGGCATGGCGGACCTGCACCGCAACCAGGCCGAGTTCGCCCGCGTGGCGCACGAGCTCGAGCCCGACCGCAGTCCGCGGCAGGTGCTCGGGGAACTCCAGGCCGACCATCCCGATGGCGGGCAGCTGCTGCAGGATTTCCGCGATACCTTCGATGGCCTGCTCGGCTTCATCGAGTCGCACCGGATCATCACGATCCCCTCGAACCTGCGACCGCTGGTGCGGGAGACGCCGCCGTTCCTGCGCGCCACCACCTTCGCGTCGATGGACACGCCGGGCCCGTTCGAGACCACGGCGCAGGAAGCCTATTTCAATGTCACGCTGCCCGACCCGTCGTGGCCTCCCGAACGCACCGCCGGCTTCCTGTCGGCCTTCAACTATCCGGCGATCAGCGCGATCGCGGCCCACGAAGCCTATCCGGGCCACTACATCCAGTTCCTGTGGTTGCACCAGCTGGACGATCGCGTGCGCAGGCTGTTCGGAGCCAATACCAACAGCGAAGGCTGGGCACATTACTGCGAACAGATGATGCTCGACGAAGGCTACGGCCAGAGCGGCAGTGGCGCGCGGGACGCGCGCGCCGCGACGCTGCTGCGGCTCGGTCAGCTGCAGTGGGCGCTGACGCGTGATGCCCGCTACCTCGTCGGCATCCAGATGCACACCGGTCAGATGAGCATCGACCAGGGCATCGACTTCTTCGTCAACGAGGGCTATCAGTCGCGGCAGACCGCCGAGGTGGAGACCCGGCGCGGCGCCTCGGATCCGACCTATCTCTACTACACGCTCGGCAAGCTCGAGATCCTGAAGCTGCGCGCGGACCTGCAGCGTCGCGACGGGGATCGATTCAGCCTCGAGGCGTTCCATGACGCGTTCATGCGGCAGGGCTTTCCGCCGATCAGGATCGTGCGCCGTGCGCTGCTGCACGACGACTCGCCACCGCTGTAGCGCGCCTCCGGCCGCCGCTAGCCGCGCGGATCCAGCCAGGCGTCGTTGCCCTCGATCAGCCGCAGCGCTTCCGGAGGGCCCCAGGAGCCGCGCGCGTACTCGTACACCGGCGTGCGATCGCCCAGCACGGGATCGACCACGGCCCACTGCGCCTCGATCGCATCCTGGCGGCCGAACAGCCCGAGGTCGCCGCGCAGCGCGTCGCCCAGCAGGCGCTCATAGGGCGTCAGCGCCTCGGCCGGCTGGCGCGTCACGATGAGCTCGACGTCTTCGCCTGCCATGCGTTCGCCGGGGGCCTTGACCCGCATGCCGAGCGCAATCAGCACCTCGCGGTTCAGTCGCATGCGCAGGTGGCTCGACAGGCTGGGCACGAGCTCGTCGAATACCTCGCGCGGCGGCCGGCGGAATTCCACCACGACTTCGGTGGCCGTGACCGGCAGGCACTTGCCGGCACGGATGTAGAACGGCACGTCCGCCCAGCGCCAGCTGTCCACGTACAGCCGTACCGCCGCGTAGGTCTCGACCTGCGAGCCCTCGGCGACACCCGGCTCGCGCCGGTAGCCCTGGTACTGGCCGCGTACCACACTGTGCAGGTCGAGCGGTCGCATCGCGCGCAGCACGCGCGACTTCTCGTCGCGTACCGCCGCCGCCGTCGCGTGCAGCGGTGGATCCATGATCAGGTTGCTCAATACCTGCAGCAGGTGATTCTGGATCACGTCGCGGATCGCGCCCGCCTCGTCGTAGAAGGCGCCGCGCCCGCGCACGTCGAAGTCTTCCGCCATCGTGATCTGCACGCTGCGGATGTGGGCCCGGTTCCAGATCGGTTCGAGGAATGCGTTGGCGAAGCGGGTGTAGAGGATGTTCTGCACCGGCTCCTTGCCGAGGTAGTGATCGATGCGGAAGATCGAATCCTCCGGAAAGTGCTGCTGCAGGATCGCGTTGAGCGCACGCGCCGATGCGAGATCGCGGCCGAACGGCTTCTCCAGCACGACCCTGGCGTTGCTCGCGCAGCCGGCCATGGCGAGCGCGTTCACGACGGTGGCAAACACGCTCGGCGGGATGGCGAGGTAATGCAGGGGCGCACGCGCGGCACCGAGCTCGGTGCGCAGCCGCTCGAAGGTCGTGGCCGCGCGATAGTCGCCGTCGACGTAGCGCAGCTGGGCCGCCAGGCGGGAGAACACCGCCTCATCGAGCGTCCCGTATTCCGAGATCGAGGCACGCGCACGCTCGATCAGCTGCTCGCGCGTCCAGCCGGAGCGGCCCACGCCGACGATCGGCGCATCGAGGGCGCCGCGACGCACGAGCGCGTGCAGCGCCGGAAAGATCTGCTTGTAGGCCAGATCGCCCGTGGCACCGAAGAACACGAACGCATCGGAGGCGGCACCGTCCATGCGCGGCTCAGCCGGGACGCGCAGGGGCGCGTTCCACGTGACCGCCGAACCCCAGCCGCATGGCCGAGAGCACCCGGTTGGCGAATTCCGCCTCGCCGCGCGAACTGAAGCGCGCGAACAGCGCACTGGCGAGCACCGGCACCGGCACACCGGCCTCGATCGCGCTCTGCACCGTCCAGCGGCCTTCGCCGGAATCGGCGACGTGACCGGCAAACTGCGCCAGCATCGGATTGCTGGCGAGCTGGCCTGCCAGCAGGTCGAGCAGCCAGGAGCTCACCACACTGCCGTGCCGCCACAGCTCCGCGATTTCGTCGAGCCGGAAGGCGAACGCGTGGGGTTCGGCGTGCAGGCCAGGCGCGGTCTCGGCATCGATGACGCGCTGGCCGGCGGGCTGGCTGACATGCTGCAGCAGGTTGAAGCCCTCGGCGTAGGCGGCCATGAGCCCGTACTCGATGCCGTTGTGGACCATCTTCACGAAATGCCCCGCACCGCTGGGACCGACGTGCAGGTAGCCGTGCGCGGCCGTGCTGCCGGTGGTACCGGCGCTGCCGGAGGGGGCCGCGAGCGCGCGCAGGATCGGCTCCACGGTCGCGACCGCTCCGGCGTCACCGCCGATCATCAGGCAGTACCCGCGCTCGAGCCCCCACAGGCCGCCACTGGTGCCGACGTCGAGGTAGTGGACACCCCGGGAGGCGAACTCGCGCGCGCGCCGCAGATCGTCCCCGTAGTAGGAATTGCCGCCGTCGATGACGATGTCGCCGGCTCGCAGTGCCGGAGCCAGGCTGGCCAGCAGCGGATCGACGGCGGCGGCGGGGATCATGATCCAGACCACCCGCGGCGCGGGCAGCATGGAGAGCAGCTCCGCAGGGCTCGCCGCCGGCGTCGCACCGGCGTCGGCGAGCGCTGGGCCGGCCGCAGGATCGCGGTCGAAGACGACGCAGCGATGCCCGCCCTGCGCCAGACGGCGCACCATGTTCGAGCCCATGCGGCCGAGGCCGATCATTCCGATGTTCACTTGCCTCTCCCGGGTACCGGCAGGTCGGTGCCGGCATGCAGGCGGCATCAGAGCACAAACGGCGCCGTCGGGGTATCGGTGTCCGGCCGCGGGTCGCGGGCTCAGGGCAGGTCGCCGGCCCCGGTCCTGGCCAGGGTGACGCAATTGCGGCCTCGCGCCTTGGATTCGTACAGCGCCCGGTCGGCGCGCGCGATGAACGCGTCGAGCGCCTCGACCGGGATGCGCGCCGCCAGCCCGATCGACACCGAGACGCCGCCGATGACCTCGTCGGTATCGGCGCGGCGCAGCGCACCGCGGGCCACCGCGGTGCGTACGCGCTCCGCCAGCGCGCTGGCGGCGGACGGCTCGGATTGGGCCAGCACGACCGCGAACTCGTCGCCGCCGATGCGTGCAATGGATCCGCGCTCGCCGATGCAGGCGCGCAGCACGTTGGCGACGGCGATGATGACCTTGTCGCCGAGCAGGTGCCCGTGCGTATCGTTGATCGCCTTGAAATTGTCGATGTCCAGCATCATCAGGCAGCAGCCGGAGGGACCGTCGCGTTCCAGGCGCACCAGGTGCTGGTCGAAGCCGCGACGATTCAGCAGCGCGGTGATCGGATCCCGCTGCGCGAGACCCTGGGCCACCTCCAGTTCCCCGCGCAGCCGCTCGACCTCGAGCGCGCTGCGCCGCAGGTGCTCGTGAAACTGTTCGGTGGAGGCCTGCATGCGCGTGGTATCCGTGATCAGCGAGTGCACGATGCCGTCGAGCGCCTCGCCGGCGAGCCCGTGCTCCAGCCGGCCGCGGTAGTCGTTGAGCTCGGAGCCGAACTGCTGCACTTCCTGGCCCGCTTCGTGGGCTGCCCCGTCGACGTCCTTCATCAACCGCTCGATGTCCATCCGCATGCGTACCGATGCATCGATGTCGCGCTGCGCCACGTGGGTCGCGTAGAACTGGTAGATATCTTCGTCGTTGAGCTGGGTCCCCTTGGCGAGGCGCTGGTCGAGCGCGGCACGCAGCGCGGGATTGATCCCGGCCGCGTATTCGTACCAGACCGCGTAGCTCATCGGGTGGAAGCCCGCGGAGTGCCGCGCCATCAGCGGCAAGACCATACGCAGCAATTCCGCGGATTGCTCGCGCGTATCCCAGTAGCGCATGTGGAACGTCCCTGTGGATCGCCGTGCACCGGCACGCGACCGTCGATCAATTATGGCCTCAAAGCCGCCGGCTTTAACAGTACCAGCGGGCATCTCGGGCCGCGCCGCGCGCCTCGGGCCGCGCCGCGCGCCGCACGGCCGTTCAGAAGTAGGCCACACCGGTGGATTCGAGCGCGCGGTATTGCCAGTAGCGCAGCTGCGACGCGTCGGCGTAGACGTCCGCGTCGCTGCGTGTACTCGACGCCGCTGGGTGCGCGGTTGTACCAGAGCGTATCGAACCAGCCCAGCGCGGCGGCTGCCGCGCCTGCTCCGGCGGGCAGTTCCGCCACGAATGCGCTCGAGAGATTGAAGTCGTCCAGGTCGTAGCGGCTCAAGGACGCGGTGCCGACCAGCAGCCAGTCCCGCGCCGCGTCCTGCACCAGCACCACGCCCGGACTGAACTGCTCGCCATGCGTGCGGTACCAGCGAACGCGAATCGCGCCCTCGCTCTGCACGATCAGCTCCGAACTGACCTGGCGATTGGGCAGACCGGAGCGCTCGAAGCCGTAGCCGTCCTTGCCGGGATCGAGCAGCACCCGTACGGCGACGCCGCGTCGCGCCGCGTCCAGCAGTGCGCGCACCAGGTCGCGCTGCGAGAGGTACAGCGCCGCGATCGCAACCTGATCGCCAGCGCCGGTGGCGTCGATGCGCTCGACGAGCGCCTCGGCGATCGCGCCCTCGGTGAGCACGCGGGCGCGCGCCGCACCGACGCCGCGCGGAGGCGGCACCGCGCTGCGCCGCTGCTGCTCGAGCAGGCGCTGTGCGCGCGCCTGCACGACGCCGCCATCCTGCCAGCCGGAGAACTGCGCGAGCACGAATTCGGATTCGAGCACCGGCTCGAGCGCACCGCCGGCGAGCTGCAGGGCGCTCGCGCTGTGCAGCCCGGCCTCGGCATGCAGCGGACGGGAGAACACCATCCCGACGAGCCCTCCGGCGCCGTCGTCGGCGATCAGCAGCTGGCGATGACTGCGCTGGTAGGCCTGCAGCGCGCCCCATAGCCCGAACGATACCGTCGCAGGACCGACCAGCAGTGGATTCGGCCAGGCTCCGCGCACCTGCGTCGTCGTCCACCAGCGACAGCACAGGCCCCACAGTGAGGCGAAGCCGCCGTCCGGGGAGCGCAGCCGGTGCTCGTCGACGACCAGCACCTGGATGCCGGCCTGGCGCAATCGTCCCAGCAGCGGCCCGGATGCATCCATCAGCACGCTGGACCGATCGGTCAGTACCAGGGCCGCGAGCCCCGGGTGCAGCGCGCGCGCGCGCAGCAGCGCTTCGGTCAGCGGTGCGGCGAGCGGCGCCGGCGCGCGCAGCCGCGCCGCCGCGGGGCCTGCCGCGCCGAGGTCCCCGAACAGGCCGGTATCGAGCACCAGCAGCTCGCGAGCGCGCGCGATCATCTGCAGCATCTGGGAATCGATCTGCTGTTCGATCAGGGGTTGGCCCTGTGCGTCGGCCGCCGTCTGGTTGTACAGGAAGCGCACCGCGTCGACCGGGACCGGCAGCCAGGGTCCGGAGATGTGCAACCCCGGAGGCAGGTGGCGCGAGGACAGCCACAGCGCGAGTCCCAGCCACAGCGCCAGCAGGCTCGCGCCCAGCAGCCGCAGCGGCCAGGCGAGCCAGCCGGCCCAGGCGGGGATCGCGCGATCCTGGCCGGTCGCGTCCGGTCCGGTCGCGGCGAGAGGCGGCGGCTCGTTCAGGCCGATGCAGGCCGGAGCGCCGTCGGCGGTGCCGGCACCAGGTTGGCGAACGCGGGGCGGCCGCCCTGCTGGGCCAGCAGCATCGGCATCAGCTCATCGATGCTGCGCGCCGGGCCGAACAGCTGGCCCTGGGCCTCGTTGCAGCGGTTGTGGCGCAGGAATTCGAACTGGCGTACCGACTCGACACCCTCCGCCACGACCTCCATGCCGAGGCTGTGACCCATGTCGATGATGGTGCGCACGAGCACGGCGTCGGCCGGATCATCGGCCGCGTCGCGCACGAAGGACTGGTCGATCTTGAGGGTGCCGATCGGGAACTGCTGCAGCGCCGACAGCGAGGAGTACCCGGTACCGAAATCATCGATCGACAGGTGCAGCCCCATGTCGTGCAGCTGGTTGAGCATCTGGACCGTGCGCTGCGGGTCCGCCATCAGCGTGGTCTCGGTGATCTCGAGTTCGAAATGCCGTGGCGATACTGCGTGGCGCTCGAATACGGAGCGGCAGTTCAGGATGAAGCTCGCCTGCTTGAGCTGCTTGAGCGAAAGATTCAGCGATATGCGGCCGGGGTCGGCGATCTGGCGCCGCAGCGAGCGGAAATCCATGCACACCCGATCGAGCACCCACTCGCCGATCGCACCGATCAGGTCGTTCTCCTCGGCGATCGGAATGAACTGCGCGGGCGGGATGTCGCCGTGCCCCGGCACGCGCCAGCGCAGCAGCGCCTCGGCGCCGACGATCCGGCCATCCCGCAGGTCGACCTTCGGCTGATAGCGCACCACGAACTCGTCGCGTTCGATCGCGCGTCGCAGCTTGCTCTTGAGCATCAGCCGCTCGACGGCCGCCGCGTTCATCTCCGGCGAATAGAACGCGAACGTATTGCCGCCGTTCTGCTTCGAGTAATACATCGCCGCGTCGGCATTGCGGATCAGGTCGATCACGTTCTCGGCATCGCGCGGACACAGCGCCACGCCGATGCTCGACCGACAGGAACACTTCCTGCTGGTTGATGTGGAACGACTTCGCCGGCGGCCTTGAGCACCGTACGCGCCAGCTGCGCGACCAGGCCGCCGGCCTGCTCGGCATCCTGGCTGATGCCATCGACGAACAGCGCGAATTCGTCACCGGCCAGCCGTCCCAGCACCGCCTCGTTCTGCAGCACGCGCGTGAGCCGCTCGGTCAGGACCTCGAGCACGCGATCGCCCGAGGCGTGGCCGAAGGTGTCGTTGACTTCCTTGAAACGGTCCATGTCGATGTACAGCATCGCGACGCCCTGGCCGGCGCGGCGCGCGCGCGCCATGGCCTGCTGCAGCAGGTGCTGGAACTGCATGCGGTTCGGGATCTTGGTCAGCGCGTCATAGCGCGCCAGGTAGCGGATGCGGCGCTCGGCGCGCTTGCGCTCGGTGATGTCGCGCGCGACGAAGATGTCGCCTTCGAACTGCGGGTCGTCGGTAGCAATGCGCGAGCCGACGAAGGACACCGGGATCGTCTGGCCAGACTGCGTGCGCAGCACGGTCTCGCCGGCGTCGCGAGCGCGCTCTTGAGCAACTCTTCCCTGGGCTTGTCCGCACCGTCGAGCAGCGTCGCGATGTCGGTGCCCGCCAGCTCCTGTTCGCTGCGTCCGGTGAGCAGCCTGGCCGCTTCGTTCGCGATGCGGATGATGCCGCCGGGCGCGGTCACGAACACCGCGTCGGTCATGCTGTTGAGCACGCTGTGCAGGTAGTCGCGCGTGATCGTGGTATTGCGCAGTGCGAGCCGCATGTTCTCGAAGGCCTGCTCGAGCTCCCCGAGCTGGTCGCGCTGGGTGCGCGCCAGCGCCTGGCGGAAGTCACCGCGGCTGATCTGCCCGACCGCATCGATCAGCGCGTGCACGGTACGATCGAGCCGATCGCGCTGGCGCCACGACCACGCCACGGCGAAGGCCGCGGCCAGCACCGATGACAGCAGCGCCCAGACCGACAGCTCGTGACCGCGGGCGAAGTAGCCCGCGACGGCGCCCGCGCCCAGGACCAGGCCGCTCAGGAACACCAGATTCTTGTATCGTGCGCCGTGCATGCGGCCATCACCCCCGTGAGACGTAGAATCATGCCGGATGTGCCGCATAAGGGCCACAAATGATCCACCGGCTTGACCCCGAGCAGCTGACCGGGCGCACGCGCTCGCACCTGGTGGAGCTCGCCGGCGGCGGCGGCACGCTGCACCGGGAAGCCGCCGGAGCGTTCCTGGCGCTGCGACAGGCCGCGGCGCGCGACGGGATCGCGCTGACGGCGCTGTCGACGTTCCGGGATTTCGAGCGCCAGCTGCGGATCTGGAACGAAAAATTCCGGGGCGGGCGTCCGCTGCTCGATCACGAATCGCGCCCACTCGACCTGTCGCAGATGTGCGACGAAGCGATCGTGCACGCCATCCTGCGCTGGTCGGCCCTGCCCGGTGCCAGCCGTCACCACTGGGGCACGGAGATCGACGTGATCGACGGCCATGCGCTGCGCGCCGGCAGTGCGGCGCGGCTGCTGCCCGCCGATTTCGCAGCGGACGGCCCCTTCGCGCCGCTCGATGCGTGGCTCGGCGAGCACGCGGGACGCCATGGGTTCTTCCGGCCCTACGATTGCGACCGTGGCGGGGTGCAGCCAGAGCCGTGGCACCTGAGTTATGCCCCGATCGCCCATGCCGCCCTGCCGGACCTGACCCCGGACGTGCTCGCCGCGGCACTGGCCGGCGCCGCAGTCGAGGGTGCGGAAGTGATCAGGCGGGAGCTGCCCGCGATTCATGCGCGCTACGTCTGTGCGGTCGCGTGCCCAGGCGAGCTGGCCCTGGCGGCCGGGCGCATCCCGTGGGAAGTCAGTCCTGCAGCCAGGCCTTCTTGAAATATCCCACCATCAGCGTCCGCACCGTGCCCAGGGTATCGGGATCGGCGGCATACAACGGCGGATTGCGCCGCAGCATGCGCCAGCTCTCGCTGCGCAGCACCTGCTCCAGGTACTGCATGTTGCGGTTGATGGCCTCGATGTACGGGTTGCGACCGTCGAACAGGATCTCGAGATAGCGGTAGGAGCGGTCGAAGGCGGCGTCCAGCCGCGTCGCGCGCGTATGGTTCACGAACTCGGGCGTCTGCCGTAGCAGGTCGAGGCCGGAGGCATAGCGCACTTCGCGGCGTCCATCGCCGGTGGACATCGCTACCCCGCCAAGCACGAACTCCGGATAGAGTCGATCGCGGCATTTTTCGAGATAGCAGCGGTCGGAAAGCTGGGCGATCATGTCGGCCGTACCGAGCAGGTGCCCGAGCCGCGTGTCGCGCGGATCACGCGTCACGATCTGGCTGAACGGTCGCTCGTAGCCGGTGTAGTGCACGATCTGCGACGCGACCGGCGCCCACGGCGCGAGCCCCAGCTGCGGCAGGTACTGCTGCAGGTACTCCGCGCCGCGACTGACGTGGTTGCGCGTGAATTCGGCGCCGTTGGCCTGCGCCTGGTCGGAGCTGCGACGCAGGTAGCCGACGTCATGGAACAGGGCCAGCACGATGCCGAGCACTGCGCGTTCCTCGCCGAGCTGCGCGGCCGGTTCGGCCTGGCGCTCGTAGCCGGCCAGCAGTCTCGCCATCGCCAGCGTGACGTCGAGCGTGTGCTGGCGGTCGTGGTAGACGGTATCGACTCCGGCATAGCCGGGAATGCGTCCGGCGAACAGCTCGTCGAAGTCACCGAAGGCGCGCTCGACCGGTCGCAGCGCGAGCCGCGGCCAGCTCGACACCAGCAGCTTGCCGACGGCCCGCAGCACGTCCTGCGGCGAGCTCACGCGCACCGTATTGGTGATGTCGTAGTCGCTGCGGCGGATGCTGTCGAACGCGCCCGTATCGCCGCGCGTTCCACCGGGGAACTCGTTGGGCAGGGAGGTCATGGACCGCAGAGTCTAGGGGAGCCCGGCTGTGACGGCCAGCGACGCGCTGCACAGTTCGCAGCAGCGCGGATCCTATATGTCAAAGCTGGCCAGGACCGGCGCATGGTCCGAGGCCCGCTCGGCGCGGCGCGGCTCGCGATCGATCTCGCAGCGCGTGCAGTGCGCCGCGAGTGCGCGCGCGACCAGGATCAGGTCGATGCGCAGCCCGGCATTGCGCCGGAACGAGCCGCCGCGGTAGTCCCACCAGCTGAAGCTCTGCGGCGGCTGCTCGAACTCGCGGAACACGTCGACCATTCCCAGCTGCAGCAGGGCGTGCAGAGCGGCGCGCTCCGGAGCGCTGACATGCACGCTCCCGGCCCACGCGGCCGGGTCGTGCACGTCGCGGTCCTCGGGCGCGATGTTGAAATCCCCGAGGACCACGAGCTGGGGATGGATCCGCAGCTCGGACGCAAGCCATGCGCGCAGCGCGTCGAGCCAGCGCAGCTTGTACTGGTACTTGTCCGAGTCCACCGCCTGTCCGTTCGGCACGTACAGGTCGATGATCCGGACCGGGCCGACGCTCGCGGCCAGCACCCGCCGCTGCGGATCCTCGAAGCCGGGAATGTCGCGCTGCGCCGCCTGCAGCGGCTCGCGCGACAGGATCGCGACTCCGTTATAGGTCTTCTGTCCGCTGCACAGGTAGTGGTAGCCGGCGGCTTCGATCTGCGCGCCCGGAAACGCCTCGTCCGGCAGCTTGGTTTCCTGCAGCACCATCACGTCCGGAGCGTGCTCGCGCAGCCACTCCAGCAGCTGCGGCAGCCGCACGCGCAGCGAATTGACGTTCCAGGTGGCGATACGCATAACACACGATAGCGCGCCGCGCGCCACGCGGCGAGTGTGCGGCGCCCGGGCCAATTCTTTACGGCTTTCTTATGCGGGGGCGGCGCAGGATGCGTGCGTTGCAATCCGGGCGTTCCAATTCGAGGGGACAGGCATGGACATCTGGTTCGTCGGACTGACGCTGCTGCTGGCGCTGCTCACCTGGGGTGGCATCGTGCTGTGCCAACGCCTGGAGCGGCGTCCGTGACGGCGCTGTACTGGATCTCGCTGGGCCTGGCGGTGGCGCTGTTCGGCTACCTGCTGTACGCGCTGCTCAAGGCGGAGGACTTCTAGCCATGAGTGCCAACGGATGGTTGCAGCTCGCGATCTACCTGCTCGTACTCCTGCTGCTGGTCAAGCCGCTGGGCGCGTACATGGCCGGCCTGTACGCCGGCGATGGTGGGATCGTGCGCTGGTGCGCGCCGTTCGAGCGCCGGCTCTACCGGCTCTGCCGCATCGACGCGACCGAGTCGATGAGCTGGCAGCGCTACGCGCTCGCGGTGCTGGTCTTCAACCTGCTCGGCACGCTCGCCGTGTACGCGCTGCAGCGCGCGCAGGCCGCGCTGCCATGGAATCCGCAGCAGCTCGGTGCCGTATCGGCCGACTCGGCCTTCAACACCGCGGTGAGCTTCGCCACCAACACCAACTGGCAGGGCTACGGCGGCGAATCGACGATGAGCTACCTGACGCAGATGCTCGGGCTCGCGGTGCAGAACTTCCTGTCGGCGGCCACCGGCATGGCCGTGGTGGTCGCGATGATCCGCGGCTTCACGCTGCGCCAGGCGACGCCAGATCGGCAATTTCTGGGTCGACCTGACCCGCTCCACGCTCTACATCCTGCTGCCGCTGTCGCTGCTGCTGGCGCTGCTGCTGGTCGGCCAGGGCGTCGTGCAGAGCTTCAGGCCCTACCAGAGCGCGACGCTGGTGCAGTCCATCATGGTGGACGAGCCGGTCACCGATGCGGCCGGCAATCCGGTCAAGGACGCCCAGGGCAATGCGCAGACCAAGTCGGTAAAAGTGGATACCCAGACCATACCGCTCGGTCCGGCCGCCAGCCAGATCGCGATCAAGCAGCTCGGCACCAACGGCGGCGGCTTCTTCAACGCCAACTCGGCACACCCGTTCGAGAATCCGACGCCGCTCAGCAATTTCCTCGAGCTGCTCGCGATCCTGCTGATCCCGGCGGCGCTCTGCTACACCTTCGGCGCGCATGGTCGGCGACACGCAGGCAGGGCTGGGCGGTGCTCGCGGCGATGCTGGTGCTGTTCGTGCCGTTGCTGGCGTTCACGGCCTGGTCCGAGCAGGTCGCGGCAACCCGGCCTTCCCCGCGCTGGTCGTCGATCAGCAGCACACCGCGCTGCAGCCCGGCGGCAACATGGAAGGCAAGGAGACGCGCTTCGGCATCGCCAACTCGGCGCTGTGGGCGGCGGCCACGACCGCCGCCTCCAACGGCTCGGTCAACGCCATGCACGATTCCTTCACGCCGCTCGGCGGCCTGGTGCCGATGTGGCTGATCCAGCTCGGCGAAGTGATCTTCGGCGGCGTCGGCAGCGGGCTGTACGGCATGCTCGTGTTCGCGATCATCGCGGTGTTCATTGCCGGGCTCATGGTCGGCCGCACGCCGGAATACCTCGGCAAGAAGATCGAAGCCTTCGAGATGAAGATGGCCTCGCTGGTGATCCTGATCCCGCCATTCCTGGCGCTGGTCGGCACGGCGATCGCCGTGTCGTGACCCGGCCGGTCGCGCCGGCACCGCCAATCCCGGGTGCGCACGGATTCTAGCGAGATCCTCTACGCCTTCTCCTCGGCGGCGGACAACAACGGCAGCGCCTTCGCCGGCCTGTCCGCCAACACGCCGTTCTACAACACGATGCTCGGCATCGTGATGTGGGCCTCGCGCTTCTGGCTGATCGTTCCGGTGCTCGCGATCGCCGGCAGCCTCGCTGCGAAGAAGCGCGTGCCATCGGGCGCGGGCACGCTCGCCACCGCACACCCCGCTGTTCGTCGTGCTGCTGGCCGCCACGGTGATCATCGTCGGCGCGCTCACGTTCTTCCCGGCCCTCGCGCTCGGACCCGTGGTCGAGGAACTGCAGTTCCAGACGCATTGACCAGGCGCATTGAAAGGAGCCCGCATCCCATGGCCACGATAGCCCACTCCCGCCCGCTGTTCGATCCGCCGCTGGTCCGCCAGGCGATCCGCGACTCGTTCGTGAAGCTTGCGCCGTGGGTGCAGTGGCGCAATCCGGTGATGTTCGTGGTACTGGTCGGCAGCCTGCTGATCACCGGCCTGTGGATCGTGCAGCTCGGCGGCGGCCTGGTGCACGAGGGGCGTCCGTCCTTCGTGCTGGCGATCGCGGTGTGGCTATGGGCCACGCTGCTGTTCGCGAACTTCGCCGAGAGCCTCGCTGAGGGACGCGGCAAGGCGCAGGCCGCGGCGCTGCGCTCGACCAAGCGCGACGTCCCGGCACGGCGCCTGCGCGGTGAGGATCCCGCCGGCCCGATCGAGACGGTACCCGGCAGCAGCCTGCGACGCGGCGATCTGGTGCTGGTGGACGCCGGCGACACCATTCCGGGCGACGGCGAGGTGGTGTTCGGCACCGCCTCGGTGGACGAGAGCGCGATCACCGGCGAATCCGCGCCGGTGATCCGCGAGGCCGGCGGTGACCGCTCCGCGGTCACGGGCGGCACGCGCCTGCTGTCGGACTCGCTGCGCATCCGCATCACCGCCAATCCGGGCGAGGCGTTCCTCGACCGCATGATCGCGATGGTCGAGGACGCCAAGCGCGCCCGCACCCCGAACGAGATCGCGCTGGCGATCCTGCTGGCGGGCCTGACGCTGATCTTCCTGCAAGACCACCGCGACGCTGCTGCCCTACTCGCTGTACAGCGTGTCGATCGCGTCGCAGGGCACGCCGATCACGATCACGGTGCTGGTGGCGCTGCTGGTATGCCTGATTCCGACCACGATCGGCGGCCTGCTGTCCGCGATCGGCATCGCGGGCATGGATCGCATGATCCAGGCCAACGTGATCGCGACCTCGGGGCGCGCCGTCGAGGCTGCGGGCGACGTCGACGTGCTGCTGCTCGACAAGACCGGAACGATCACGCTCGGCAACCGTCTCGCCTCCCGCTTCCTCCCGGCACCCGGCGTGACCATCGAGGAGCTGGCCGATGCCGCGCAGCTGGCCTCGCTCGCCGACGAGACGCCGGAGGGACGTTCGATCGTCGTGCTGGCCAAGCAGCAGCACGGCATCCGCGGCCGCGACCTCAGCGCGCTCGGCGCACGATTCATTCCGTTCTCGGCCCAGACCCGCATGAGCGGCGTCGAGTTCGAGGGCGGCTGCATCCGCAAGGGCGCCGCGGATGCGATCGGGCGCTGGCTGAACGGCAACGGCGCCGCGCTCGGCGCCGAGCTGCAGCGCACGGTCGAGACCGTGGCGCGAGCGGGCGCGACGCCGCTGGTCGTGGCGGACGCCACGCACGCGCTCGGCGTGATCGAGCTCAAGGACATCGTCAAGGGCGGGATCCGCGAGCGCTTCGCCGAACTGCGCCGCATGGGCATCCGCACGATCATGATCACCGGCGACAACAGCCTGACCGCGGCGGCTATCGCGGCCGAGGCCGGAGTCGATGACTTCCTGGCGGAGGCGACTCCGGAGGCCAAGCTGCAGCTGATCCGCGATCACCAGGCGCCAGGGCCGCATGGTGGCGATGTGCGGCGACGGCACCAACGACGCTCCGGCGCTCGCCCAGGCGGACGTCGCGGTCGCGATGAACACCGGCACGCAGGCGGCCAAGGAAGCCGGCAACATGGTCGACCTCGACTCCAACCCGACCAAGCTCATCGAGGTGGTCGAGGTCGGCAAGCAGATGCTGATCACGCGCGGCTCGCTGACCACCTTCAGCATCGCGAACGACGTCGCCAAGTACTTCGCGATCATTCCCGGCGGCCTTCGCGACCACCTATCCGCAGCTCAATGCGCTGAACATCATGCACCTCGCCAGTCCCGACAGCGCGATCCTCTCGGCGGTGATCTTCAATGCGCTGATCATCGTCGCGCTGATCCCGCTGGCGCTGCGCGGCGTGCGCTACCGTCCGGTGGGCGCCGATGCACTGCTGCGACGCAACCTGCTGATCTATGGCGTCGGCGGTCTCGTCGTGCCCTTCATCGGCATCAAGCTCATCGACGTGGTGCTGCAGGGACTGCACTAGGCTCCCGCGCCCGGTTACTTCAGGAGTACGATCGTGGCAAAACTCGCTCTGCAGTCGCTGCTGATGCTCCTCGTCTTCAGTCTGCTGACCGGAATCCTCTATCCGCTGGCGGTGACCGGAGCCGCGCAGCTGTGCTGTGCCCGCGCGGCCGGAGGCTCGCTGATCCGGCGCGACGGCCAGGTGGTCGGGTCGCGGCTGCTCGGCCAGCCGTTCGACCAGCCGCGCTACTTCTGGCCGCGTCCGTCGGCGACCACGCCCGTACCCTACAATGGCGCTGGCGTCGGGGGGCTCGAACCTCGGGCCGACGAATTCCGCGCAGGTCGACGCCGTGAAGGCACAGCTCAAGCGCCTGCAGGACGCCGACCCCGGCAACGCCGCGCAGGTTCCGGTCGAGCTGGTCACCGCTTCCGGCAGCGGGCTGGATCCCGAGATCGGCCCGGCCGCGGCCGAGTACCAGGTCGCGCGGGTGGCCAGGGAGCGCGGGCTGGATCCGGACCGGGTGCGCGCGCTGGTGGCGCGCCACACGGACTTGCGCCAGTGGGGCGTTCTGGGAGAGCCTCGCGTCAACGTGCTGGAGCTGAATCTCGCGCTCGACGCGCTGCACTCCGCCCGCTAGAGGCCCGCGCTGCTGACTGCGAGGACCGAATCGAAGATGGATGAACGATAGCCGGCCCGATCCGGATCAGCTGCTGGCGCAGGTCCGGGCGACGGAGGCGCTGGCCGTACGCGGTCGCCTCACGATCTTCTTCGGCGCCAACGCCGGCGTGGGCAAGACCTATGCGATGCTCGAGGCCGCGCAGCGCCGCCGCGCGGAGGGCATCGACGTGGTCGTGGGCTACGTCGAGCTGCACGGTCGCCCGGAAACCGAGCGCCTGCTCATGGGCCTGGAGCTGCTGCCGCCGCGCATGGCCGAGGTACGGCGGCAGCGTGCGTCGCGAGTTCGACCTCGACGCCGCGCTGCAGCGCAAGCCGCAGCTGCTGCTGGTCGATGAACTCGCGCATGCGAATCTGAGCGTCGGCGGTGTGGCGCCACGCCACCAGAAGCGCTGGCAGGACGTCGACGAACTGCTCGACGCCGGCATCGACGTCTACACCACGTTCAACGTGCAGCACCTCGAGTCGCTCAACGACGTGGTCGCGCAGATCACCGGCGTGCGCCAGCTCGAGACCCTGCCGGACCGCGTGTTCGACCGCGCCGACGAGGTGAAGCTGGTCGACCTGCCTCCCGACGACCTGCTGCAGCGGCTGCGCGAGGGCCGGGTCTACCTGCCGCACCAGGCCGAGCGCGCGCTCGAGAATTTCTTCCGCAAGGGCAACCTGATCGCGCTGCGCGAGCTGGCGCTGCGCAAGACCGCGGACCGCGTCGACCAGGCGATGCGCGAATACCGCCAGCAGACGGCGGTGAGCGGCGCCTGGGCCGCGCGCGAACGGCTGCTGGTCGCGCGTCGGACCGGACGCCCAGGCCGAGCGGCTGGTGCGCGCGGGACGGCGGCTCGCGGACGGACTCGGCGCCGAATGGCTGGTGGTCTACGTCGAGACGCCGGACCTCATCGGCCTGTCCGAGGCCGAGCGCAATCGCCGCATCGCGGTGCTGCGGCTCGCCGAATCGCTCGGTGCCGAAGCCATCACGCTGGGTGGCCCGGCGGCGGCGCCGGAGCTGCTCGAATACGCCCGCACGCGCAACGTGACCCGCCTGCTGGTCGGCGCGCCGCGCCGGCCGCGCTGGCGCCGGCTGCTGCGGCCGGGGACGACCGACCGGCTGCTCGGCGGCTTCGCGCGAGATCGACGTGATCGTGATCGGCGGCGGCGCCGAACGCGGGAGCGGGCCGCCGCCACGCCGCGCGCGGCCGGGCCGGTGACGGCGGGTCCCGACCGCCAGCGCCGCTGGCCGCGCTACGGCCTGGCGCTGCTCGCGACGGTGGCGGCGACCGGCCTCTGCGCGCTGCTGTACGCGTGGATTCCCCGGCTCGGGCTCGCGAACCTGGTCATGATCTACCTGCTGAGCACGGCCCTGGTCGCGGTGTATGCCGGCCGCCGGGCGGCCATCCTGAGCTCGGTGCTCGGGGTACTGGCCTTCGACTTCATGTTCGTGCCGCCGCGCTTCGACTTCGCGGTATCGGACGCGCAGTACCTGATCACGTTCGCGATCATGCTCATCGTGGCCTTGATCATCGGCAACCTGAACGCCAGCGTGCGCCTGCAGGCGCGCGTGGCCGGCCACCGCGAGCGGCGTACCGCGCTGCTGTACGCGATGAGCCGCCAGCTGGCCGCGACGCGTGGACGCGAGGACATGGCGCGGGTCGCGGTCCAGCACGTCGGCCAGGTGTTCGCGAGCCGAGCGGTGCTGCTGTTCGCCGACGAGGACGGTCGCGTGCGCTACCCGCGTGCCGAACGGCTCGAGGGCTCCTACGCGGGCGCCGATCTCGGTGTCGCGCAGTGGGTCTTGGACCATGGCAAGCCGGCCGGGCTCGGCACCGACACGCTCAGCGGCGCGGCCGGGCTGTACCTGCCGCTCGCCGGTGGGGAGCGCGTGCTCGGCGTGCTCGCGGTTCTGCCCGCAAATCCGCGCCGCGTGACCCTCCCGGAGCAGTACCGCCTGCTCGAGACCTTCGCCGCGCAGATCGGGCTGGCATTGCAGCGCGCCGACTTCGCCGCGCACGCCCAGGCCGCCGAGGTGCGCGCCGAGAGCGAGGCGATCCGCAATGCGCTGCTCGCCTCGATATCGCATGACCTGCGCACGCCGCTCGCGACGATCGCGGGCGGCGCGGCGACGCTGGCCGGCAACCTCGATGCCCTCAGCAGCACCGATCGCCACGCGCTGGCCCAATCGGTCAGCGAGGAGGCGACGCACATGAGCGAGCGCATCACGACGCTGCTCGACCTGGTGCGGCTCGAGACCGGCGCGATCCAGCCGCGCTTCGACTACTACCCCCTCGATGAGATCGTGGGCTCGGTGCTGCACCGGCTGGAGCGACGAATGCGCGACCATCCGGTGCGCATCGAGATCCCCGCCGACCTGCCGCTGATCCACGTCGATGGCCGGCTGATCGAGCAGGTGCTCGAGAATCTGCTCGACAATGCCAGCAAGTACACGCCGCCCGGCACCGGGGTCCGGATCCGTGCCCAGGCGCTCTCGCGCCAGATCGAGATCAGCGTCGAGGACGACGGT
>CAWIQV010000095.1:0-15368 GCA_963838275.1 uncultured Gammaproteobacteria bacterium
CGATGAATGCCAACAGTCGATGGTGGAGCTGATCGTGCAGGTCAACGGCAAGCTGCGCGGACGGCTGCAGCTGCCCGCGGGAGCGGACGGCGACAGCGCGCTGGCCGCGGCCCTGGCGGAACCCGGCGTGCAGCGGTTCGTGGAGGGCCGGCGCGATACGCAAGGCCGTGCACGTGCCCGACAAGCTGCTGAACCTCGTGGTATGAGCGCTCGTCGCCGGTGGGGCGCAGGCGCGCTGGCCTTCGGGCTGCTGGCGCTGGCCTGCGGGGGCTGCGGCTTCCGGCTGCAGGGCAGCGTCAACCTGCCGCGCTCGATCGCGCTGGTGCGCATCGAGACCCGCGACACGGAATCGGACTTCTATGGCGAGCTGCGCAAGGCGCTGCTCGCCAGCGGCGCGCGCATCGACGACAGCGGCCAGGACCCGGCCGCCACCGTGATCCGCATCGACACCGACAGCTCCGCGGACCAGATCCTGACGGTGTCGGCACTGAACGTGCCGACCGAGTACGAACTGCGCTACACGGTGCAGTTCGCCGTGATCTCCGGCGGGCGGGAGCTGATCGCCCCGGAATCGCACGTGCTGGTGCGCGACTACAGCTTCAGCGAGAGCGCGCTGCTGGCCAAGCAGCGCGAGCAGGGTATCCTGAGCGATGCGCTGGCGCGCGACCTGGTGTCCGTGCTGATGCGGCGGCTCGCCAGCCTGTAGGGCGCCGCCGCCTGACCCCGACCCGTGCTGTACCTCTCCACCGTCGATCGCACCGCCGTGACCCGGCTGCTGGCGCGCTACCAGCTGGACCTGCGGATCGTCGCGCCCCAGGACGCGATTCCGGCCTCGTACTGGGGCGACAGCGAGGCGGGGCTGCAGGGCAGTACGCTGTACGCGCGGCTGGACACGCCGCTGCATTCGGTGCTGCACGAGGCCGCGCACTACATCTGCATGAGTCCCGAGCGGCGCGCCGGGCTGGATCGCGATGCCGGCGGCGATGACGCGGAGGAGAGCGCGGTGTGCTACCTGCAGCTGCTGCTGGCCGAAACGCTCGCGAGCGTCGGTGCGGCGCAGTTGTGCCAGGACATGGACCTGTGGGGCTACAGCTTCCGGCTCGGCAGCGCGACGGCGTGGTACGAGCAGGATTCCGCGGATGCGCGCGCCTGGCTGGCCGAGCACGGGATCATCGATGCGCAGGCGGGGCTGACGGGCGCGCTGCGCCTGTGATCGAGCGGGCGCGGGTCAGCTGGCGCGCCGCGCCGGTCGCGCGAAGCGGTCGGTCGCGGCGATGAGCGCGCGCGTGATGCCGGTTTCGAACGCGGAATGCCCCGCGTCCGGCACGATCTGCAGCGTCGGCTTCCGGCCAGGCGCGGTGCAGGTCCCAGGCGCTGCGCAGCGGACACACGACGTCGTAGCGGCCCTGGACGATCACGGCGGGAATGTGCCGGATGCGCGCGACGTCGCGCAGCAGCTGGTCATCGTGCTCGAGGAAGCCCCGGTTGACGAAGTAGTGCGCCTCGATGCGGGCAAAGGCGTCCGCGTATTCCGGGTGGTCGAACTTCGCGAGATAGCGCGGGTTGGTATGCAGGAAGCTGGTCGCGCCTTCCCAGCGGGACCAGGCGCGCGCCGCCGCGCTGCGGATCGCGGCATCCGGCGAGGTCAGGCGCCGGTAGTAGGCCTGCATCATGTCGTCGCGCTCCGCGGGCGGAATCGGCGCGACATAGTCCTCCCAGAAATCCGGGAACAATGACGCGGCACCGAGCGGATCCTGGTAGAACCATTCGAGCTCGGAGCGGCGCAGCAGGAAGATGCCGCGCAGCACCAGCGCCCGCACCCGCTCGGGATGCCGCTGCGCATAGGCCAGCGCCAGCGTCGAGCCCCAGGAGCCGCCGAACACCAGCCAGTCCGGCACGCCCAGGTGCGTACGCAGCGCCTCGATGTCGGCGACGAGGTCCCAGGTGGTGTTGTCGCGCAGTTCCGCGTGCGGGCGGCTCGCGCCGCAGCCGCGCTGATCGAACAGCACGATGTGATAGCGGCGCGGGTCGAAGAACTGTCGCATCGAGGGGTCGGTGCCGCCACCGGGGCCACCGTGCAGGAACACGGCGGGTATCCCCTCCGGGTTGCCGCTCTCCTCGTAGTAGATCTCGTGCAGCGCGGAGACGCGCAGATGCGCGCTGTGGAACGGCCGGAGCGGCGGATAGAGCCCGCCGGCGCCGGCCGGTGGGTTGCGGCGCGCGGTGCCGGCCGGACGCGCCGCCGAGGAGCTCCTGCGGCTCACGAGGCGAGCATCGGTCCGAGCGGCCTGCCGCCCAGCAGGTGCAGGTGCAGGTGGAACACCTCCTGGCCGCCGTGGGCGTTGCAGTTCACGATCAGGCGGTAGCCGTCCTCGGCGATGCCTTCGCGGCGCGCGAGTTCGGCCGCGACCACGAACAGGTGGCCGATCAGCGCTTCATCCGCGCTGGTGACGTCGTTGGCGGTGGCCAGCGCCCTGTTGGGCACGATCAGGATGTGGGTCGGCGCGCGCGGGTGGATGTCGCGGAAGGCCGTGACGCGATCGTCCTGGAACACGATCGTGGCGGGCAGTTCGCCGCTGATGATCCGTTCGAACAGGGTCGGCATGCGTGTGCGTTCCGGCGCGAGGGGGCTTGAGCTTAAGATATCGGCGCGATGGAGCACAACGCATGAAGCTCACCCTCGAGGGCCTGCCGACGCAGCTCGCCGAGCGCCTGTTGCCCGCCTACCTGGTCTCCGGCGCCGATGCGCTGCTGGTCGGGGAGGCGACCGACCAGATCCGCCAGCGCGCGCGGCTCGAGGGCTATGACGAGCGGGAGGTGTTCTTCATCGAGCGCAGCGCCGGCATCTGGGACGCCGTCCAGCAGTCGGCGCAGTCACTGTCGCTGTTCAGCGCCCGCCGGGTGCTCGACATACGGCTGCCCGGGGGCAAGCCCGGTGTGGCCGGAGCCGCGGCGCTGCAGCGGATCATCGCCGCGGCCGGCACGGATTTCCTGGTGCTGATCGTGACCGGGCAGCTCGAGCGCGAGGCGGCCGGAGCGGAGTGGGTCCAGGCGGTGCAGGCACGCGGCGCCTGGCTGCCGGTGTGGACGGTGGAACGCGCGCGGCTGCCGCAATGGCTGCGCGCGCGGCTGCGCCACGCGGGCCTCGGCGCGAGCGAGGAGGCGATAGCGCTGCTGGCGGAGCGCAGCGAGGGCAACCTGCTGGCGGCGCGCCAGGAAATCGACAAGCTGGCGCTGCTGCTGCCCGCCGGCGCGACCGTGAGCGCCGCCGACGTCGCCGCCAGCAGCGCCGACAGCGCGCGATTCGACGTATTCCAGCTCGGTGCCGCGGTGCGCGCCGGCGACGCGGTGCGTGCGCTGCGCATCCTGGCGGGGCTGAACGCGGAGGGCGGCGAACCGATCCTGGCGCTGTGGGCGCTGGTGCGTGAGCTGCACGCGCAGCAGGGCTCCACGGCGGCCAGGGGACGTGCGCCGTGGGGGCGCCTCGTCGCGCGCGCGGCGCGCGCCGACCGGATGGCCAAGGGACTGCTGGCCGGCGAGGCCTGGGACGAACTCGCGCTGCTGGCGGCCGAACTGTGCGGGTTGCGGCCGCTGCCCTGGCCCCGGGCCGGCTGAGCCCCAGGGCCGCGATCCAGGGCTGCGGCGGGCCGCGGCGCCGGGCCGCTTGCGATCCGCGGTCGCGCCCACCACACTCCAGCCCTGCATGTCAGAACCCATCGGCCTGTTCGGCGGGACCTTCGATCCCATCCACTACGGACACCTGCGCACCGCGTTCGAACTGTGGCAGTCCCTGAAGCTCTCGCAGGTACGGTTCCTGCCGACCGGCAGCCCGCCGCACCGCGAATCGCCGCTGGCGTCGAGCGAGCTGCGGCTGGAGATGGTACGCGCCGCGGTCGCCGGACAACCGGGCTTCACGGTCGATGATCGCGAGACGCGCCGCAGCGGCGTGTCCTACTCGGTGGACACGCTGATCGACCTGCGCCGCGAATACCCGCAGCGCTCGCTGTGCCTGCTGCTCGGCATGGATGCGTTCCTGGGCATGCCCACGTGGCACCGCTGGCGCGAGATCTTCGAGCTCGCCCACGTCGTGGTCGCGCATCGGCCGGGATGGAAGGCGCCGATCACCGGCCCGCTGGGCGAGGTCATGGTCGATCGCGGTACCGGCAGCGTGCATGCGTTGCACAGCGCGACCGCGGGACTGATCCTGGTGCAGGCCGTCACGCAGCTGGAGATCGCCTCGACCGACCTGCGCGCACTGCTGATGTCGGGACGCGATCTGCGCTACCTGGTGCCCGAGCCGGTGCGTGATCTCATCCTGCGCACCGGGTGCTATGCTGCAGGCAGCCGCTGAAGGAGGCACGACCGAAGCGCATGACCACCACTGCTCGCCCGCGCCGCGCCCCGCGGCGCCATTCCCCGCTCGAAAAGCTCGTGCTCGCGGCATTGGAGGACATGAAGGCAGTCAACGTCAGGCTGCTGGACGTTCGCAGTCTCACCGACATCGCCGATGCGATGATCGTGGCTTCCGGCAATTCCGACCGTCACGTGCGAGCGATCTCGGACCGCGTGATCGAGCAGGCACGCGCGGCCGGCCGGCGGCCGATGGGCGTCGAGGGAACCCGTGACGGCGAGTGGGTGCTCGTGGACCTGCAGGACGTGCTGGTGCACGTGATGCTGCCGCGGGTGCGCGAGTTCTACGCGCTCGAGGCCCTGTGGGAGCCCGCGGCGGCAGCCACCGCGGCCGCCCGGACGGCGGCTGGCCGCGCGCCGCGGCGGCGCCGTCCGGCGGCGGCCCGCGCCACGACGCCTTGAGTCCGGGCTGCGCGCCGGCGCGCTCGTGCCGCCGATGCGCCTGATCGCGATCGGCACGCGCATGCCGGAGTGGGTCGACGCGGCCTTCGGGGAGTACGCACGCCGGCTGCGCGGCAGCTGGGAACTCCAAGCTCACCGCGCTCGCGCCGGCGCGGCGCGACCCGGGCAGCGGCCAGGATGCGCAGGCGCGCGGTGCCGAAGCCGCGCGCATCCTCGAGCTGCTCGCGCCGCGCGATTACGTGGTGGCGCTCGACGAGCACGGATCCGAGCCGACCACGATCGAGCTGGCGCGCTGGCTGGCGGACCGCCGGGCGGGCGGGCAGCCGCTGACATTCATCATCGGTGGCGCGGACGGCCTCGACGCGACGGTGCTGGCGCGCGCGCAGTACCGCTGGGCGCTCTCGCGGCTGACGCTGCCGCACGCGCTGGTGCGCGTCGTGCTCGCCGAGCAGCTCTACCGCGCCTCGACCGTGCTCGGAGGGCACCCGTATCATCGTTCCTGAGGTCCGCGATTCCCGGGGCGTGGCGCCGCGCGTGGTGCTGGCCTCGGCGTCCCCGCGCCGCAGCGTGCTGCTGACCCAGCTGGGAGTAGCGCATCGCGTATGGCCGGCACAGGTCGAGGAGTTGCGCCTCGCTGCCGAGACCATCGAGCAGTGCGTGCTGCGCCTGGCCCGGCTCAAGGCCGGCACGGTCCGGGAGGCGCTGCTCGCGAGCGCCGATCCCGGCGCGGCGGCGCTGGCGGCGCTGCCGGTGCTCGGTGCCGATACCGTCGTGGTCGCGGACGCGCGGATGCTCGGCAAACCGCGCGACCGGGACGAAGCGCTGGCGATGCTGGCGCTGCTCTCCGGCAGGGAGCACGAGGTGCTCTCGGCCGTGGCACTGCAGACCGCGAGCGGCTGCACCGAGCGCCTGTGCCGCAGCGCGGTGCGTTTCCGGCCGCTGGAGCGCGCAGAATGCGAAGCCTACTGGGACAGCGGCGAGCCGGCGGACAAGGCGGGCGCCTACGCCGTGCAGGGCCTCGGCGCGATCTTCGTCGAGTCCCTGCACGGCAGCTATTCGGGAGTGATGGGCCTGCCGCTGTTCGAGACCGCGGCGCTGCTGTGCGCAGCCGGGGTGCCGCTGCTGGGCCCGGCAGGCGCTACCGCGCTGGCGCGAGCGGCGACACGTTGAAGGAGTAGCATCGATGGCGCAGGACACCGCGCGGGGGCCGATCACCGTCGCCGCGCTGCAGATGACTTCGGGACCGGATGTGGCGGCCAACCTGGAGCAGGCGGCACGGCTGCTGGCCGACGCGGCGCGCGCCGGCGCGCGCGTGGCCGTGCTGCCCGAGAATTTCTCGTTCATGGGCCTGGCCGATGGCGACCGCCGCGGTGTGGCGGAGCGCGACGGCAATGGTCCCGTGCAGCAGTTCCTCGCACAGCGCGCGCGCGAGCTGGGGCTGTGGATCGTCGCGGGCACCACGCCGATCTCCGCGCATCCGGGCGAGCGCGCGGCCGCCGCCTGCCTGGTCTACGACCAGCGCGGTGAGCGGGTCGCGCGTTATGACAAGATCCACCTGTTCGACGTGGACCTGCCGGGCCGCTCCGAGAGCTACCGGGAATCCGCGAACATCGCGCCGGGTTCGCGTTCCGTACTGGCTCCGACCCCGGCCGGGCTGCTCGGTCTGTCGGTGTGCTATGACATGCGCTTTCCGGAGCACTACCGGCCGATGGTCGCGGCCGGCGCGCAGTGGCTGTCGGTGCCGGCCGCCTTCACGGTGCCGACCGGGCGCGCGCACTGGGAAGTGCTGCTGCGCGCGCGCGCGATCGAGAACTTAAGCTTCGTGGTCGCCGCAGCGCAATGGGGTCGCCACGCCAGCGGCCGCGAGACCTACGGGGACAGCATCATCATCGACTACTGGGGCACGGTGCTCGCCCGGCTGCCCTCCGGTATCGGCGTGATCACCGCCACGCTCGACCTGGCGGCCCAGGATGACACCCGGCGCAATTTCCCGGCGCTCTCCCATCGGGTATCGTGAAGCCTACGAGGACACCCATGCCCAGCACCGCACCTCCTGTTGCCGCCGATCCGCTCGCCCACGCGCGCCGCGCGATCCTCGAGCCGGCCGGGCTCGACGACGGTCGCGTCGAGCACGCGCTCGGCCTCGTGCTCGGATCGGCCGTGGATGCCGCCGACCTGTATTTCCAGCTCTCGCACGAGGAGAGCTGGGCGCTCGAGGACGGCATCGTCAAGGAAGGCAACGCCAGCATCGAGCAGGGCGTGGGCGTGCGTGCGATGGCCGGGGAGAAGACCGGGTTCGCGTATTCGGACGAGATCATGATGCCGGCGCTCGAGGAGGCGGCGCGCGCCGCGCGCGCGATCGCCGTGCACCAGGGCGCGGGCGCGGTGCAGGCGTGGCGCCCGTCCGGCGGCCACCGGCTCTACCTGCCGATCGATCCGCGCCTGGGGCTGGCCGACGAGCAGAAGATCGGCTGGCTCGAGCGCATCGATCGCGAGACGCGGCGCATGGATCCGCGGGTGGTGCAGGTCATGGCGAGCGTGCATGCGGTGCACGAGATGATCCTGGTGGCATCGAGCGATGGCGTCATGGCCGCCGATGTGCGCCCGCTGGTGCGCATGAACGTATCGGTGATCGTGGAGCAGGACGGCAGGCGCGAGCAGGGCTACGCGGGCTGCGGCGGACGCTATGCGCTCGACGAGCTGGTCGCGAACGAGCGGCCGCTGGCGCTCGCACGCGAGGCGGTGCGGCAGGCATTGGTCAATCTCGAGGCGGTGCCGGCCCCCGCGGGCACGATGACGGTGGTGCTCGGTCCCGGCTGGCCGGGCGTGCTGCTGCACGAGGCGATCGGGCACGGGCTCGAAGGGGATTTCAACCGCAAGGGAACCTCGGCGTTCAGCAACCGGATCGGCGAGCGGGTCGCCGCGCCGGGCTGCACGGTCGTGGATGACGGTACGCTCGCCGGACGCCGCGGCTCGCTCAACATCGACGACGAGGGCACGCCGACGCAATGCACGACGCTGATCGAGGACGGCGTGCTGCGTGGCTACATGCAGGACCGGCTCAACGCCCGGCTCACGGGTGGCCGCTCGACCGGCAATGGCCGGCGCGAATCGTTCGCGCACGTGACGATGCCGCGCATGACCAACACCTACATGCGCCCCGGTCCGTACGACCCCTCCGAGATCCTGGCGTCCGTGGAGCGCGGCATCTACGCCGTGAACTTCGGCGGCGGGCAGGTCGACATCACCTCCGGCAAGTTCGTGTTCTCCGCCAGCGAGGCCTACCTGATCGAGAACGGCCGCGTCGGCGCACCGATCAAGGGCGCGACCCTGATCGGCAACGGCCCGGACGTGCTGCTGCGGGTCGGCATGATCGGCAACGACCTGAAGCTCGATGAGGGCATCGGCGTGTGCGGCAAGGAAGGGCAGAGCGTGCCGGTCGGGGTCGGCCAGCCGACGCTGCGCATCGACGGACTCACGGTCGGCGGCACCGGCCAGTAGGACGGCGATGCGGCTGCCGCGACCGCTGTACGAATCGCTGCCGGCACTGTACGCGCTCGCCGGCGCCGGGGCGCTGCTGCTCGGCTACCGGCTGCATGCCGGGGCCTGGTCGGTGCTGTGCTCGGCCACCGGCCTCGCGGCGCTGGTAGCGGGCGCCGCGATCGCGATGCACCGTCGCGACTTCCGCGACCATCGGGGCGAATACGCGGCCCGCGGCGCGGTACCGCCGGAGGACGAACCGCGTCCGGAGTGAGTCCCGCGGCTCAGCGGGCCACGCGCCTGCGTGCGAGCACGATCATGCCGCCCAGTCCGGACAGCAGCAGCCACGCTGCCGCCGGCAGCGGCGTCGGGATCGGTGCGTTGCCAATTCCGCTGCTGAACGCGAGCGTGTACCCCGCCGCATCCGGAGTGGACGGGTCAATCGCGAAATACGGATCCACGGAGATCGAGGTGCTCGCCGTTCCCTGGCCGACCACATCGATGATGCCACTCACGCTCATCCCGATCTGTATCTGCGTGGGCTGGCCCGGAGCGTTGAAGTAGATCGTGTACGGCGTCATCGGTACGAAATTGGTCTGGAAGCCGGCGTTGGTACACGCCGGCAGGCACGCGACGTCGGTGGCCGTCAGATTTAGCGCAGAGCCGGCAACGGAATTGGGCAGCAGGCTGAGCGACGCGGTCGCCGAGGCGAAGGCGCTCGTATCAATGGACCCGCCCACCGTCGCGTTGGCCGACGCGCTCGTATAGACGTCCAGCGTCGCCGAGGTCGCTCCGGCAGGCGCCGTGACTTCCAGGTAGTACACCAGTACGCCGCTCGTGTTCACACACGGCGATGCGTATCCATTGCAGCCGCCCAGTATCGGATACCCGTTGGTGTCGCTGCTGGAACTGCTCACTACCGGATTGGGGCCCGGTGTCACCGAGGCGCTGCCCGAAGCGGAATAGGTGCCACCGAACTCGCCCGGTCCACTGGCGTTCGCCGTCGCGGAACCGGGGACGGTATTGATGGTCTGCCCGGTTCCGTCGGGGAAATACACCTCCTCGGTCCCCCTCGCTGCCGGTGGCGCCTGCGCTGGCGCGACCCGTGCCACCAACACGCCCGCGAGGCCCGCGAGGCCCACGACGAGCCACGGCGCGAGCCCGCGCGTCTGCGGACGTGTCGTGCTCTCCATCATCGGTTCCCCTGCGCGAGTGCCGGTCGATGGTGGCGTGCAATCCGCAAGCTTCATGTTCTTCTCCAGGGTTCGCAGCGCTACGGCGCTTTCTTCATTCGTTCAACGAACCTACTCGCAAACGCGTGCCGCATCAACGCTCGAATCGAAGCGCCTCGGCAGCGCTCCGCGCCGACGCTCACTCCATTGACATAATCCCGCAGGGCTCAGATCAGCGGTACGGGCAGCTCGCAGGCTGGCGTCAGCCGCGAAGGGCGCAGTGGGACCGACAGCCTTGCGGCGTGTCCGGGGCGTTATCCGACGCCCTCGGTGCCGACGGCCGTGACCGCACCGTTGGGCGGCGTCGAAGTGGTGCCCGTCGCGCCGGCCGAGCCCGATGGGCTGGCTGCGCTGGACGGGGGCGCTGCGCTGGACGGGGGCGCTGCGCTGGACGGGGGCGCTGCGCTGGACGGGGGCGCTGCGCTGGACACGGGTGCCGCGTGGGCCATGGGCGCCGCGCTGGCCACCGCCTCGACGCCCGTGCGGCTGTTCGAGCGTTCATCGACGTACAGCAGCTCGTGCTCACCGATCGTCACGACGTCGCCGTCATTGAGGTTGTAGTAGCGGATGCGCTTGGAGTTGATGAAGATCCCGTTGGTGCTGTTCAGGTCCTCGATCGTGCAGCCCTGGACGGTGGTCACGATCTGGCAGTGGTGGCGGCTGATGAACCGGCTGTCGATCTGCAGGTCGTTGGCGTTGGTGCGCCCGATGATCAGGCGTCCGGCATGCAGGGCGTGCTCGCTCAGGGTCTGGCCGCCGGCGGCGAGCAGGATGCGCGCCAGTGCCGGTCCCTGGGCTCCGTCGGCCAGCTGCAGCTCGCGGCCCTGGGCATCGAGCGCCGGACGGCGCAGGCGCATGATCCGCGTGCCGGTGCGCGAGGAGTATTCCGGCCATTGCAGTTCGCTGATCGCCGCGCTGATGTCGGTGGCCTGCACCTGGTCGCGCTCGTGGTTCGAGGCGGCCAGCATCGCGGTATCGCACAGCGTGTTGATCAGGCGCGGCACTCCGCCGGTGTAGCGGTAGATCAGGTCGAAGGTGTCGGCGGTGAAGATCTCGCGCCCCTGCGACCCGGCGACCTCGAGACGGTGGCGCACGTAGGACTGGGTGTCGGCGGCCGACAGCGCCGGCAGGTGGAAGCGCAGGCGGATGCGCTGCGCGAGCTGCTCGAGATCGGGGGCATCGAGCTTGTCGTTGAGCTCGGGCTGGCCGGCCAGGATGATGCGCAGCACCTTTTCCTTCGCGGTCTCGATCCCGGAGAGCAGCCGGATCTCCTCGAGCACGCGGCGGGACAGGTTCTGGGCCTCGTCGATGACCAGCATGATCTTGCGGTTCTTGTTGTACTGCTCGACCAGGAAGTCGCTCAAGGTGGCCAGCAGCTCGGCCTTCTTCATGCGGAACGGCCGGAATCCGAACTGCACCAGCACCGACTGCAGGAACTCGATCGACGACACCTGCGTCTGGTTGATCTGCGCGACCACGACGTCGCCCTGCAGTTCGTTCAGGAAGGTCTCGATCAGGGTGGTCTTGCCGCAGCCGATCTCGCCGGTGATCACGACGAAGCCATCGGTGAACCAGATGGTGGACTCCATGTAGGCCTTGGCGCGCGCATGGGCCTTGCTCAGGTACAGGAACTGGGGATCCGGCGTCAGCCGGAACGGCAGTTCATGCAGCTTGAACAGTTCGAGGTACATGGGACCGTCGAGGATACTACGATGGGAATCCCAGCTTTGGTGCGAGGCGTCGCAATAATCGTGCGGTCCGCGCATCGCGGCGGGCGGCGCTGCTCTCCACGAGCGTGCAATGCCCGAGCTTGCGCCCCGGACGCGGCTCCTTGCCATAGCAGTGCAGGTGCAGCCCCGGTTCGGACAGCAGCGCGCGGGCATCGGGCAGGGTGCCGATCAGGTTGATCATTGCTGCATGGCCGCGCGCCGTGGTCGGTCCGAGCGGCAGCCCGGCGATCGCACGCACGTGGTTCTCGAACTGGCTGGTCACGCTGCCCTCGATGGTCCAGTGCCCGGAATTGTGGACCCGGGGAGCCATCTCGTTCGCGATCAGGCGGCCCTGGCGCACGAAGAACTCGATCGCGAGCACGCCGACGTAGCGGAACGCCTCGAGCACGCGACACAACGCCGCGCCGGCGGCGCGCGCCACGGGCGGCGCGCGCCACGGGCTGAGCGTGAGGCGCAGGATGCCGTCGGCATGGTAGTTGCGGTTCAGCGGGTACAGCACGATCGATCCGTCGCGCGCACGCGCCCCAATGATCGACACTTCATAGTCGAACGGCACGAATTCCTCGTACAGCAGGGGTACGCTGCCGAGCTGCTGCCAGGCCGGCTCCAGATCCTCCGCGGAGCGCAGCAGGCACTGGCCCTTGCCGTCGTAGCCGAGGCGCCGCGTCTTGAGCATGCCGGGCAGCCCGATCCGGCGCACCGCGCGTGCCAGGGCCGCGGGCGAATCCACCGGCGCGCAGCGCGTGGTCGCGAGACCGAGGCGCACGAACGTCTGCTTCTCGGCCCAGCGGTCCTGCGACGGCGGCCAGCGCCGACAGCGGCGGGGAGATGCGGATCCGGCGCGAGCGCGTGACCGTGCGCCCGGCCTGCCGCCACGCCGTGCGCGTCGCCGTCCGCGTCGCGGCCCGCAATGCCGCCACGGGGATGTTCTCCCAGTCGAAGCTCAACACGTCGCAGCGCTCGGCCAGCTGCGCGAGCAGCGCGGCATCGCCGAACTCGCCGGTCAGCACCGGCGCGATCCGACCCGCCGGCGTATCGGCGCTGCGATCGAGGAACAGGAAATCCAGTCCCAGGGGATAGCCGGCGAGTGCCAGCATCTGGCCGAGCTGGCCGGCGCCCGACGATGCCGATCCGTCATCGCTGCCGGTGCCAGCGCCGGAGCTGCGCGGGTCCGGATCGCGCCAGCACCGCGGCGGTCTGCGCCGCGCGCTGCTGCTGCAGCGCCGCGGCGATCGCCGGATGGCGCGCGGCCAGGATCGCGGCGGCGAACAGCGCGGCGTTGGTCGCGCCGGCCGCGCCGATCGCGAAGGTGGCGACCGGAACGCCGGCCGGCATCTGCACGATCGAGAGCAGCGAGTCCAGGCCGTTGAGCGCGCGCGACTGCACCGGTACGCCGAGCACCGGCAGCGTGGTCTTGGCGGCCGTCATCCCCGGCAGGTGCGCGGCGCCGCCGGCGCCGGCGATCAGCACTTCGAGGCCGCGGGCCGCGGCGCCGGCGGCGTACTCGAACAGCAGGTCGGGCGTGCGGTGCGCCGAGACCACGCGGGTCTCGTGCGCGACGCTGAGCTTGTCGAGCGTCTCGGCGGCCGCGCTCATCGTCTCCCAGTCCGACGACGAGCCCATGATGATGCCGACCAGGGGGTTCATCCGGATATCTTAGCTCAGGGTTTCGGGCGGCGCGGCGCTGTATCCGCCAGCAGCCGCTCGACCGGCTCCGGATCGATGCCGCGCATCAGCCGGCCGATGTACTGGCGCTGGCGCGCGAGCGCCGCGCGGCTGCGCAGCCGCTGCGCCTCGAGCAGGGCGTCCTGCAGTTCGGGGGCAGCCCGAAGCGCTGCAGCTGCAACGGCTTGAGGGCGATCAGGCGTTCACCGAGCTTCTGCATCGCCTCGGCGTTGCGCTTGCGCGCCGAGCGGCTCGGCTTCGGCTCCGCGCCATCGGCATCCGGCCCGTCGCCGGCGGGGGCTTCGCGCTCGAGGATCACGCTTTTCCTTCCCTGTGCCACCGAAGGGCGCTGCTACAATCGCGCGCAATCATCGCACATGGCAGAGGACCCACCCAGGATGTCGCAACCGGTCGATGCCTCGCGCATCAGCGAACTTCGGGAGGTCGTGGCCGCGGCGATCGCGGCGGCGCGCGCTGGAGGCGCCAGCCAGGCGGAGGCCGACGCGAGCCTGCAGCGCGGGCTGACCGTGACGGTGCGGCTCGGGGAGGTCGACACGATCGAGTACCACCGCGATCGCGGCCTCGCCGTCACGGTATACATGGGTCAGGCCAAGGGCTCGGCGAGCACCGCCGACCTGCGGGCGGACGCGGTGCGCGAGACGGTGCAGAAGGCCTGCGCGATCGCGCGCCACACGGCCGCGGACCCGTGCGCGGGGCTCGCGGAGCGCGACACGCTGGCCCAGGAGATACCCGATCTCGACCTGTTCCACCCCTGGGACATCGCGCCGGAGCAGGCCGTGGCGCTGGCACGGGATTGCGAGGCGGCGGGACTGGATTGCGATGCGCGCCTGAAGAACTCCGAGGGTGCGACGCTGACCACGCACAGCGGCGTGCGCGTGTACGGCAACAGCCACGGCTTCCTGGCGGGCTACCCGAGCACCAGCCACTCGCTGAGCTGCGCGCTGGTCGCGCAGCAGGGCGAGGAGATGCAGCGCGACTACTGGTACTCGGTCGCACGCCATCCGGATGCCATCGAGGCGCCGGAGGTGATCGGCCGCCACGCCGCGCAGCGCGCGCTGCGCCGCCTGGGCGCGCGACGCCTCACGACGCGGCGCGCGCCGGTGCTGTTCGCACCGGAACTCGCGCGCGGCGTGTATGGCCATTTCATCGGCGCGATCCGCGGCGTGAACCAGTATCGCCGCTCCTCGTTCCTGCTCGAGGCGGCCGGTCAGCAGGTATTTCCGCAATTCCTCAGCATCATCGAGCGACCGCACCTGCCACGCGGACTCGCGAGCAGCCCGTTCGACGCCGAAGGCGTCGCGACGCGCGACCGGGACCTGGTGCAGGACGGGGTGCTGCAGGGCTACGTGCTCGGCAGCTACTCCGCGCGCAAGCTCGGTCTCAAGACCACCGGCAATGCCGGCGGCATCCACAACCTGCTGATCCAGGCGCACGGCCGGCTGCGCGCGGACGGCAGCGTCGAGCGGCCGAGCGGCAGCTTCGAGGAGCTGATGCGCCGCATGGGCAGCGGCCTGCTGGTCACCGAGCTGATGGGCCAGGGCGTCAACGGCGTCACCGGCGACTATTCGCGCGGCGCCAGCGGCTTCTGGGTCGAGGACGGCGCGATCAGCTTTCCGGTGCACGAAGTGACCATTGCCGGCAACGTGCGCCAGATGCTGCGCACGATCGTCGCGATCGGCACCGATGTCGATGCGCAGGGTGCGATGCAGACCGGTTCGCTGCTGATCGAGTCGATGACGATCGCGGGCGAGTGAGGCCGACGCCCGCCACCGCGGCGGCCTTACGGGCCGGTGAGCCGCTGCAGCGCTTCGCGGTACTTCGCCGCGGTGCGCGCGATCACTTCGGCCGGCAGGCGCGGGCCCGGCGCGCGCTTGTTCCAGTCGAGCGTCTCGAGATAGTCGCGCACGAACTGCTTGTCGAACGACGGCGGGCTCGTGCCGACGCGCGCAGCGTGTCGGCCGGCCAGAAGCGCGAGGAGTCCGGGCGTCAGCACCTCGTCCATCAGGGTGAGCGTGCCGTCGTCGTCCAGGCCGAACTCGAACTTCGTGTCGGCGATGATGATGCCGCGGCGCGCGCGCATGTTCGGCGTGCGAATCCGTACAGCGCGAGCGCGGTGTCGCGCACCTGCGCGGCGAGCGGCGCGCCGAGCAGCTGCGCCGTCGCGTCGAAGGTGATGTTCTCGTCGTGCTGCGCCGGCCTCGGCCTTGGTCGCCGGCGTGAAGATCGGCGCCGGCAGCGCGCTCGGCGATGCGCAGGCCGGGCGGCAGCGGCGATGCCGCAGATCGCGCCGCTGCGCCTGGTAGTCCTTCCATCCCGAGCCGATCAGGTAGCCGCGCACCACCGCCTCGATCGGTAGCGCTCGCAGTCGCCTAGCGATCACGGCCCGCCCGGCCAGCTGCTCCAGCACCGCGGGATCGCCGGTGAGCTG
>CAWIQV010000096.1:0-11217 GCA_963838275.1 uncultured Gammaproteobacteria bacterium
ATACGCGCATGCGCTCGTAGGGGGTCAGGCGTGCCGGCTCGAGCCCTTGCCAGGCTCCCGCCGCGCGCAGGATGCGCTCGCTGGCGCGCGAGATCGCCGCGACGCGCAGCTCTGGCGGCGCACCGGCACCCGGTGGCCGCGGCTGCTCGGGGGCCAGCAGTGCGATGCGCGCCGGCTCGATGCGCGCGTGGCGTGCCAGCAGCGCGGCGGCGCACGCGCCCGCCAGGCCGCCGCCGATCACCGCGACCTCGAAGCCCGGCTTCACAGTGGCAGCCCGCGCAGCAGTCGCGGCAGCGCTCCACCGAAACCGAAGCTCAGGCGCGACAGCGCCTGCTTGGCCGGCGGCAGCACGTCGAACAGCAGCAGTCCGAGATTGCGCGCCAGGATCACGCCCGGGCGCCGGTCACTGAACACCTTCACGAGGCGGTCGGTGAATCCGATCATGCCGCGCCGGTCCGCGTCCCGGCGCCGCGAGAATTCGGCCAGCAGAGCGGGCGCACCCGGATCGCTGGCGTGGGCCACCAGCTCGGCGAGCACCGCGACGTCGCGCAGTCCGAGATTGAAGCCCTGGGCGGCCACCGGGTGCAGCGCCTGCGCGGCGTTGCCGACCAGCGCCGCGCGCATGCCGGTGGCCCGCTGCGCGCGCACCAGCCGCAGCGGATACGCGGCCCGGACGCCCACTGCGAGGATGCGGCCCCCGCGCCAGCCGAAGCTGCGCTGCAGCCGCTCGCAGAACTCCGCCGGCTCGCAGCGCACCATGGCCTCGGCGGCGGGCGGCTCGAGCGTCCATACGACGGCATGGCTGTCCCCGTACAGCGGTAGCAGCGCGATCGGCCCCGCGGCGGTGAAGCGCTCGAACGCGATCCCGCGCGCCGGCCGGTCCGTCTTCAGGTGAGCGATCAGGGCCACCTGCCCGTAATCGGTAGTGCTCGAATCAATACCGGCGACCTGCTTGACCAGCGAGTGCGCCCCGTCGGCGGCGACCACCAGCGCGGCGCTCACCGTGTACTCGGATGCACCGTCCGGCGCGATGCGCAGGCTCGCGCCATCGGCCGCGAGCGCCACGGCCTGCACCCGTGCCGGGCTCGCTACGGTGAGACCTCCGGCGCCCCGCAGTGCGCCCCACAGCACCGCACCGATATGTCGGTTGCTGACCGTATAGCCGAAGGCCTGCTGCCCGAAGTCGGCCGCCTCGAGCCGTGCAAAGCCGAAATGGCCGGCGTCCGACACGTGAATCGCCCGGATCGCACCCGCTTGCGCTTCGATCGCCGACCAGACCCCCAGGGTCTCGAAGATCGCTCGCGTGCCGTTGCCCAGTGCGCTGGTTCGATCATCGAAGCTCGGCTGCGCCGCGCTGTCGGGCGGAAACGCCTCGACCAGCAGCACCCGCAGATCGGTGTGCGCCAGCGCGAGCGCGAGGCTGGCCCCGACCATGCCGCCGCCGGCGATCGCCACGTCGTAGCGCGCCGCGTGCCCGCTCACGCGACTGCCCTGCTCACGCGACCGCCGCGCTCACGCGGCCGCCATCAGCGCTTCGATCTCCAGAGGCTCCTTGGGCACTCCGCTGCTCAGTATCTCGCAGCCGGTGCGCGTGACCACGACGTCATCCTCGATGCGCACGCCGATGTTCCAGAAGCGGCGCGGGACGCCGCGCGAGCCGGCGGCGATGTAGATGCCGGGCTCGACCGTGAGCACCATGCCAGGCTCGAATACCCGCCACTGGTCTCCGACCTTGTAGTCGCCGACGTCATGCACGTCCATGCCGAGCCAGTGGCCGGTGCGGTGCATGAAATAGCGGCGATAGGCCTGGGACTTGATCAGGCGGGGCACCGGGCCCTTGAGCAGCCCGATGCGCACCAGCCCTTGGGTGATCGCGCGCACCGCCGCATCGTGCGGCTCGTTCCAGTGATTGCCGGGCTTCACCTTCGCGATCGCCGCGCGCTGGGCCTCGAGCACGACCTCGTAGACGGCGCGCTGCTCGTCGCTGAAGCGTCCGTTGACCGGATAGGTGCGGGTGATGTCCGAGGCGTAGTAACCGTATTCACAGCCGGCATCGACCAGCAGCAGGTCGCCATCGGCGAGCGGGGCGCTGTTCTCGCGGTAGTGCAGCACGCAGGAGTTCGCGCCGCCGCCGACGATCGGGTGATAGGACACGTCGGCGCCGCTGCGGTTGAACTCGTGCAGGATCTCCGCCATCACCTCGAATTCCATGCGTCCCGGCCGGCAGAAACGCATCGCGCGCACGTGCGCCGCGGCCGCGATCTCGCCGGCGCGCCGCATCAGTCCGATCTCCGCGCGGCTCTTGTACAGCCGCATGTCGTGCAGCACGTGATCGAGCGCGACGAACTCCTGCGGCGGGTGCCTCCCGCTGCGCGCCTGCGCGCGCAGGCCGTTGACCCAGCCGACGACTCGCGGATCGAATTCCGGATGCAGGCCCATGCTGTAGAACACGCGCTCGCGGCCCTCCAGCATGCCCGGCAGGATCTCGTCGATGTCGCCGATCGGGAAGGCGTCGTCGGCACCGTAGTCGGCGACGGCGCCGACCGGTCCGGCGCGCTTGCCGTCCCAGATCTCGCGCGCCGGATCGCGGTCGCGCAGGAACAGCACGTATTCCGCGGCGCTCGCGGCCCGGCATCAGCACCGCGACCGCGTCCGGCTCGGCCAGACCGGTCAGGTAGTAGAAATCGCTGTCCTGGCGGTAGTTGTATTCGTTGTCGGCGTTGCGCCGGCGCGGCGGGGCGGCCGGCACGATCGCGACCGTATCACGGCCCATCAGGCGCATCAGCGCGCGGCGGCGGCGCGCGAATTCGGCGCGGGAAGTCTCAGGCATGGTCACCTCGCTCAATGCAGCACCGGTCCGCTCGTCGACCTCGTGGCGGGTACGCGCAGCGGCTCGAGCTCGTCGAACACCAGCTGCACGCCGACCCGCACGAATTCCACCAGCTCGGCGAGCGCCGACCTCGTTCTCCTCGGCACCGTCGTCCGCATCGACGTCGGCACGCGTGATCTCGGTCAGGTCACGTACGACCTCGCCCAGCTCACCCGGCAGCCGCTCCGGATCGGCGGCCCCGTTGCTGCCGAGGCCATAGAGGAAGCCGGTGCACCACGCCGTCAGCGCGCGGGCGCGCTCCTGGATGGGGCTGTCGTCCTGCGGAATCAGCAGCTCGAATTCCATGCTCGGTCCGGACAGCGACGCGACCGTCTCATCATAGAGGCTCTGCAGCGCCCTGTCGGTCAGCGGATGCTCGATGCCTTCGGGCAGGATCTCCGCGAGCCAGTCCTCGATCCGGTAGGGCACCACGGCGCACAGCGCGCCGGCCAGCGTTCCATGCGCCTCGGCGGCATCCGCCATCGCGTGGGCGGCGGCAAGGGAGCGCTGGATGAGCCGGTAATCATGCTCGGAGGACACCTCAAAATGGTATGGCAGCACTGCTGCCCGCCGCAACCGTGCCGCCCATGCGGGCCGCAGTCCCCGCAGACTTTGATTGACCTGTCCGTCGGCGCGGAACTATAGTTTTGGGATGATAGAAGCGACTCGCGGGTCCGGCGTCGAACTCGAGCTCAGGCGGCTCGAGAAGCGGCTCGATGAACTGCTGGCCACGGTGCAGCAGCTCAAGGACGAGAACCGCGCGCTGCGGCAGCGGCAGGAATCGCTGGCGCTGGAGAAGACTTCGCTCCTGCACCGCAACGAGCAGGTGCGCACCCGGGTCGAGGCGATGATCGGGCGTCTCAAGGCGATGGAGCACGGCGCTTGAGCGGGCGCGAAGCCGGCAGGCCGCTCAGCGTGCGCATCCTGGAGAAGGAATACCTCGTGGCGTGCTCGCCCGAGGAGCGCACCGAGCTGCTCGACAGCGCCGAATTCCTGAACGGCCGCATGCGCGAGATCCGCGACAGCGGCAAGATCGTCGGACTGGACCGCGTGGCGGTCATGGCGGCGCTGAACCTCGCGCACGAGGTGCTGCGCTTCCGTGCCCGGGAAGCCGGCAATGAGCAGGAACTGGGGCACCGCCTCAAGGTACTGCGCGAGCGCGTCGAATCGACCCTCGAGAAGGGGCAGCAGCTCGAGCTCTGAGGCCGGGCCTGCAGCGACGCGATATAAGTCACGCTTTAGGCTGGTGGCTTTGGTACAGTGAACCCAAGCGTCGCCTGTGGTGTTCGACAGTGGACTGGGTTACCTCTCGACCCTAATTGAAACACCCACGGGACCGATTGCCTTGCTGACAGCACTGTGCAGGTCTGCCTCGGAGCAGAAAGCCTTACCTGTCGCAGGTGGTCCCACTTGTTGCTCCGGTCGAGAGCAACGGTTCGCACCGGCATCCTCGGGTGACGCCCTCTGACGGATTCAGGCCCGCCGACCCTCCGGGTCGGCCCGGGCCCGGCAGGTCCGCACTGCGCGCGCTGCTGCGCGCGCGTCGCGCGGCGATGCCGCCGGCAGCCCGCGCGGCAGCCGACATCGCGATCGGCCGGCACGTCGCGGCGACCCGCTGGCTGCAGGCCGGGCGCGCGATCGGCCTGTATGCCGGCGTCGGCACCGAGGTCAAGGCCACGGCGCTGCTCGCACTCGCAACCCGACTGCGCTGCCGTATCTTCCTGCCCCGCATCACCGACTACCGCCAGCACCGCATGGTGTTCCTCCGCGCCGACGCAGGCGCGCTGCGGACCAATCGCCACGGCATCCCCGAACCGCCGCCGGGCGCGCCACCGCGGGCGGCGCGATCGCTGTCCGTGATCTTCCTGCCGGTGCTCGGCTTCGACCGCCACGGAACGCGCCTCGGCAGTGGCGCGGGCTACTACGATCGGCTGCTTGGCTTCCGGCGCCAGCGCCGGTACTGGCATCGCCCGCTGCTGGTCGGACTGGCCTTCAGCGCGCTGGAGCTGCCCTGCATCCCACGCGGCGCCCATGACGTGCCACTCGATGCGATCGTGACCGAGCGCGGAGTGATCAGGTTCACGCGCCAGCCGCCGGTCCCAGTGCCCGGTACCTGAAGCGCCGCCCCGCTCCTGAAGCATCGCCCCCTTCATCCGGGCACCACCCCCTTCGCCAAGCAGGTATCCGATGCCGTACTGGCTGCTCAAGACCGAGCCTTCGACTTTCAGCATCGGCGACCTCGCGACCGCGCCGCGCCGCACTACACGCTGGGACGGAGTGCGCAATTACCAGGCGCGCAACTTCATCCGCGACGCGATCGCGGTCGGCGATGAGGCGTTCCTGTATCACTCGAGCTGCGAGCCCGCAGGCATCGCGGGCATCGTGCGCGTCGTGCGTGCCGCCTATCCGGACCCGACCGCCTTCGATCGACGCGATGCCCACTACGACGCGGCCAGCAAGCCGGAGCAGCCGCGCTGGTATGCCTTCGACGTGCAGCTGGCGCGTCGTTTCCGCCACGTGCTGACGCTCGATGCGCTGCGCGCACACGCTGCGACCGATCTTGCCGGGCTCATGATCCTGCGCACCGGCAACAGACTGTCGGTCACGCCGGTCGATGCGGCGCATTGGCGATTCATTCTTGCGCTCGTTGCATCGTCGCCATGAGTTGTGAGTGGGATCACAGATGCATGGATGCCTAACCGGTTGCTTGTAATTTTGCAACGCGTGTATATACTCGGTCCCCGGACTAACCAGACTTGGAGACATAGTCATGGCGAAAGCAAAGAAGAAGGCCAAGAAGAAAGCTTCTAAGAAGAAGTAGGGCCTTCGAAAACGGCGGGCGAGGATGAACTCCCCGCTCGCCGTACTTCAAAGCTTCTCTCAGTGCCCGCGTCAGCGGGCACTGTCGTTATGGGAACCCGATCCGCCCATCGAACGTCAGTCCGCACATGCCACCGGTCACGCCATCCGCAGCGCTGAGTGAGAAGAAGCAGCGTGCCGCCCGCGCCGCGCTCGCCCATCTGCGCGATGGCATGGTGCTCGGAGTCGGCACCGGTACCACGGTCAACGCACTGATCGACCTGCTGGGGCGCGAGGGCTGGGCGGCGCGTCTGGGCGGGGCGGTATCGAGTTCCGAAGGCTCCAGCGCGCGACTGCGCGCACTCGGGATACCGCTGCTGGACCTCAATGACGTCGCGGAGCTGCCGCTCTACCTGGATGGCGCCGACGAAGCGACGCGGCACCGCGAGCTGATCAAGGGCGGAGGCGCGGCCCTGACGCGCGAGAAGATCATTGCCACCTCGGCCGACCGATTCCTGTGCCTGATCGATGACGGCAAGCTCGTCACCACGCTCGGTGCCTTTCCGCTGCCGGTCGAGGTGATACCGATGGCGCGCCGCTATGTGACCCGACGGCTCTCGGCACTGGGTGGCCGGCCGGTCTGGCGCAGCGGGATCGTCACCGACAACGGCAACCATATCCTCGACGTGCACGGACTGCGCATCGCCGATCCGCTGTCACTGGAAGCCGAGGTGAACCAGATCACGGGGGTGGTGACGGTCGGTCTGTTCGCGAGCCGGCCCGCCGATCAGCTGCTGGTCGGCACGGCGACCGGCATCGAGCTGATCTGATTGGCTGGGGGACTAGGATTCGAACCTAGGTTAACGGAGTCAGAGTCCGCTGTCCTACCACTAGACGATCCCCCAGCAGGGGTGTGGGGCACCGGCCGCGACCGGTGCGGCCGAAGCAACTAGCGCTTGGAGTACTGCGGACCGCGTCGCGCCTTGCGGCGGCCGACCTTCTTGCGCTCGACCTCGCGCGCATCGCGGGTCACGAAGCCCGCCTGCCGCAGCGGCTTGCGCAGGGTCTCGTCATAGACGATCAGCGCCCGCGCTGATGCCATGTCGAATCGCGCCCGCCTGTCCGGTGATGCCACCGCCGGCCACCTGCACCGTGATGTCGAACTTGCCGAGCATCTGCACGACTTCCAGCGGCTGGCGCACGATCATGCGGCCGGTCTCGCGTCCGAAGAATTCGTCCAGCGGGCGCTCGTTGACGGTGATGCGTCCCTGCCCCGGTTCGAGGTACACGCGGGCGGTGGAAGTCTTGCGGCGGCCGGTGCCGTAGTGCGGAGTCGCTGCCATGTCGTGGTGTTCCTTCAGAGCTCGAGCGGCTTGGGCTGCTGCGCCGAATGGGGATGCTTGTCCCCGGCGAAGACATGCAGCTTGCGGAAGATCTTCCGGCCCAGCGTGTTCTTCGGCAGCATGCCCTTGACCGCGAATTCGATGGCCCGCTCGGGATGCTCCTTGAGCAGCTTGCCGAGCGGAATCGACTTCAGATTGCCCAGGTATCCGGTGTGGTGGTGGTAGAACTTGTCGTCCAGCTTGTTGCCGGTCACCGCCACCTTGTCGGCATGCAGCACGACGACATGGTCGCCCATGTCCACATGCGGGCTGTAGTCGGCCTTGTGCTTGCCGCGCAGCCGCATGGCGATCCGGGAAGCGAGACGGCCCAGGGTCTTGCCGGTCGCATCGACGACATACCAGTCCCCGCGCACCTCGGCCGGCTTGGCGAATTCCGTCTTCATCGTGTTGATCCGTATTGACCCTAGAGAGCCCCCGGCGAAGGGCGCGAGAGTTTACTCAAGGACCCCCCGCTTTGCAAAGTGCGTGCCCCCGCCCCGGGGGCGGCCACCCCTATCCCGCCGCGCCATCCCCTATACTTATAGGTATGGTCAGGCCGGCTGGCGCAACTTCCCACGCGGAGAGCACGGATCCGCTCGATACGCTGCTGGGCGCGGCCGACCGGGCCCTGCGCACCCTGTTCGCCCCGGCGCGCACCGATCGGCATCCGGACTTGCCCGCCGACGACCCGCAGGCGCTCGGGGACGCGGAACGCCGCCGGTCCGCCGGCCTGATGCGGGTCAATCATGCCGGGGAGGTCTCGGCCCAGGGGCTCTATCACGGCCAGGCGCTGCTCTCCCGGAATACGGCGACCCGGACGTTCCTGGAACAGGCCGCGCGGGAGGAAGGGGACCACCTCGCCTGGTGCGAGGCGCGCCTTAAGGAACTCGGCTCCCGGCCGAGCCGGCTCAATCCGCTGTGGTACCTGGGATCCCTCGCGATCGGCGCGGCCACCGCCGCGCTCGGGGATGGCATCAGCTTAGGGTTCGTCGCGGAAACCGAACGGCAGGTCGAGGGCCACCTGGCCGGTCACCTCGAACGGCTTCCTGCCGGCGATCGGCGCAGTCGCAGAATCCTCGAGATCATGAAGTCCGACGAGGCCGCGCACGGCCACGGCGCGCGCGTCCGGGGCGGCACCGCACTGCCCGGGCCGGTCCCCGGCCTGATGCGTGGCATCTCGCGGATCATGACCAGCGCTGCCTACTGGGTCTGAAGCCCGCCTGGAGCCCGAAAACGCGCCCGGGGTGGCGATCGCGACAAGCTTTGCTTGCAGCGCGTATGATTTATGTAATAAAAAGCCGGCAGCGGCGTCGATCCAGATCATTCGCTTCAGATAACAGCTTCAGATAACAAGGGCCAGCACATCATGGAAGAGAATGTCAGACCGTTGAGCGACATTCCTGCGATCAACCGCTTCCTGAGCTATTGCCGCATCCGGACCGTGCCTTCCAAGACGGTGCTGATCCATGCCGGCGACCTGCCCGACGTCCTCTACTACATCATCAGCGGCTCGGTCGAGGTGATGATCGAGGACGAGGAAGGCAACGAGATGGTACTGGCCTACCTGAACAAGGGGCAGTTCTTCGGCGAGATGGGCCTGTTCTACGAGCAGCCTACCCGCAGCGCCTGGGTGCGCACGCGCAACGCCTGCGAGCTGGCCGAGATGACCTATCCGCGCTTCCGGCAGGTCGCCACCGAGAGCCCCGGACTGATCTTCGAGCTCGCCACCCAGCTCGCGACCCGGCTGGATCGCACCAATCGCAAGCTCGGCGACCTGGCCTTCGTGGACGTGACCGGACGGGTCGCCCATGCCATCACGAGCCTGTGCGAGGAGCCCGATGCGATGACGCACCCGGAGGGCATGCAGATCAAGGTGTCGCGCCAGGAACTGTCGCGACTGGTCGGCTGCTCGCGCGAGATGGCGGGCCGCGTGCTCAAGGTGCTGGAGGATCAGGGGCTGCTGCGCGCCACCGGCAAGACCATCGTCGTATTCAACGCACGCCCGAAAATGAAGACGCGGCCGGTGATCGTACCGGCGAAGCCATCGCGCGACCGGCCGGTCGAACGGGCCGCGAGCGTGGCCCGCGACGAGGACGATGACGAGGACGACGACGAGGAGTGAAGCCGGCCGCGCCGCCGCGCTAGACCGTAGTGCCTGCCCCGGCCAGCGCCGCGCGCATCGCGCTGATCGTCGCGGCGTAGTCGCTTGGATGCCGAAAATCGCCGAACCCGCCACGAAGGTGTCCGCGCCCGCCGCTGCCACCGCGGCGATGTTGTCGACCTTGATCCCGCCGTCGACCTCGACCCGGATGGCCCGCCCGCTCGCGCGCACGCGCCGCCGTACTTCGCTGATCTTGGGCAGCACGCCCGGCATGAACTGCTGGCCGCCGAAGCCCGGGTTGACCGACATCAGCAGCACCAGGTCGAGCTTCTCGAGCGTGTAGTCGAGCCAGTCCAGCGGCGTGGCGGGGTTGAGCACCAGCCCCGGACGGCAGCCGTGCTCGCGGATCAGCTGGATCGTGCGGTCCACGTGCTCGCTCGCCTCCGGATGGAAGCTGATGTAGGTCGCACCGGCGGCGGCGAAGTCCGGGACGAGTGCGGTCGACCGGTCGCACCATCAGGTGCACGTCGATCGGGGCGCGTACGCCATGGCGGCGCAGCGCCTCGCACACCAGCGGCCCGACCGTGAGATTGGGCACGTAGTGGTTGTCCATCACGTCGAAGTGGACGAGGTCGGCACCCGCACCCACCACGGCGTCCACCTCGTCGCCCAGTCGGGCGAAATCGGCGGACAAGATCGACGGCGCAATCCAGTACATCGCGCGGCCAGTCTAGCGCATGCCGCGACGGGCGCGGATCAATTCATAGGCCGCCTGGATCTGCTGCGTGCGCTCCTTGGCACGTTCGAGCATCGACTCCGGCAAGCCGTTGGCCTGCAGCTTGTCCGGATGGTGGCGGCTCATCTGGCGCCGGTAGGCCTTGACGATGGCCTCGTCCGGCATCGAGGCATCGGCCTCCAGCAGTGCATAGGCCTGCGCGAGCCGCTCCGCGGCCTGCGCGTCCTCGCCGGGGCCGGAACGCGACCCCGGGCCACCCTGGCGCCATCGCAGGATGCTCTCCAGTCGCGCGAACTGCGCGGGCGCCAGCCCGAGCGTGGCCGCCACGCGCTGCAGCCGCGCGCGCGGGAGCGCCGACAGCCCGTCGCCGGCGAGCGCGGCCTGGAGCTGGATCTCGATGAAGAAGTTCACCAGTTCCGGATAGGGCGCCAGCACCCGACGCAGGCGGTGCACGGCCGTATCCAGGTCGAAGTCGGGCTGCTTGCCCTCGTTGAAGTAGCCCATCGCGGCCAGCCGCTGCGCCGGGTTCAGGTGCAGCGCGAGCATCACGGATCGTGCCGAGGCGATCTCCTGCTCGGACACCCGCCCGTCGGCCTTGGCGATGTTGCCCATCACGCGGAACGTCGTCGGGAAGAACGTCGCGTTGACGGCGCCGGGATCGGCGCCACGCCCGAACACGCCACCGATGCCGGCACCGCGATCGAACTGGTGTCCGATCCAGGCGCCGAGCAGTGCGCCCCAGGGACCCAGCGCGAGGAAGCCCAGCGTCGCGCCGATGATCTTGCCGGTCCAGTTCATGCGCCACCGGTCCGTGCGCTGGTGGCGGATTTCAAGGGTCCCGGCCGATCCGATGGATGATGCACTGCTCCCGCTTGACCCTGTTGCCGATGGAACGGCAAGATGCCGCCCCCTTTCCGCTCGCCGGGTATGGTAACAAGCCTTGGCCCCCACACGCGGCGCCGCGGCGCCAGCCACACTGTTCCAGTCGGAGCTGCCGGGATTCACGCTCCTGCACCGCGGCAAGGTCCGCGACGTCTACGCGCTCGACGCGAACCGGCTGCTGATCGTCACGACGGATCGCCTGTCCGCCTTCGACGTCGTGCTGCCCGATCCGATCCCCGGCAAGGGTCAGGTGCTGAACGAGATCTCCAACTTCTGGTTTGCCGCGACCGCGCACCTGGTGCCCAATCACCTGACCGGCGAGCCGCTCGAGCAGCTCACCGGCGATGCCGCGGTGCTGGAGCAGCTGGCCGGGCGGGCCGTGATCGCTAGGCGACTGCGAGCGATACCGATCGAGGCCGTGGTTCGGGGCTACCTGATCGGATCGGGC
>CAWIQV010000097.1:0-23192 GCA_963838275.1 uncultured Gammaproteobacteria bacterium
GGCGCGGTCGCGGGACTCGTGGCCATCACCCCGGCCTCCGGCTTCGTGGGCCCCAACGCCTCGGTCGTGATCGGCGTGGCCGCAGGCGTGCTGTGCTACTTCGCCTCCACCACCGTCAAGCGCGCCTTCGGCTATGACGACTCCCTCGACGCCTTCGGTGTGCACTGCATCGGCGGCATCATCGGCGCCCTGCTCACCGGCGCGCTGGTGAGCAAGGAGATCAGCGGCTCGGATGGCAGCGTGCTCACCCAGCTCTGGGGCGTGGGTACCACCCTGATCTACGGGTTCATCATGAGCATGATCATCCTCAAGCTCGTCGACCTCACCATCGGCCTGCGCGTCACGGTCGATGAGGAACGCGAGGGCCTCGACCTCTCGCAGCACGGCGAGGCAATCGAATAAACATTGAAGGAACAGACCCATGAAGCTGATTACTGCATTCATCAAACCGTTCAAGCTGGATGAGGTGCGCGAGGCACTGACGACACTGGGCGTGTCCGGCATGTCCGTGACGGAGGTCAAGGGGTTCGGCCGGCAGCGCGGTCACACGGAGCTCTACCGTGGTGCCGAGTACAAGGTCGACTTCGTGCCCAAGACGCGGGTCGAGATCGCGGTGCCGACCGAGCTCGCGGAGCCGGTCGTCGATGCGATCGCGAAGGCCGCCAAGACCGGCAAGGTCGGTGACGGCAAGATCTTCATCAGTGAGATCCAGCGGGCCGTGCGTATCCGGACCGGAGAGACCGACAAGGCTGCGCTGTAACGACAGCAGCCGTTGACCCAAGGCCACCGACCGCGAACGGCGCGGCGGTGGCCTTCTCTTTTTGCCGCGCGGCGGGATAGTCAGACCAGTTTCAGCGCGGCGAACAGCAGCCCCATCCCCACCACCATGATCGATCCCAGGCGCACGGTCATCGAGGACTGAAGCAGCTTCAGTTCGAGCCCGGTCGCGACACGGGATGCCTCCAGCGCCAGATTGAGCTCGGTCCGCAGCGACTCTGTGTCCTGCTTGAGCTCGCTACGCAGGCTGGCAATGTCCTGCTTAAGCTCTGTGCGCAGCGACTCGGTGTCCTGCTTGAGCTCGCTACGCAGGCTGGCAATGTCCTGCTTAAGCTCTGTGCGCAGCGACTCAATATCCTGCTTCAGCTCGGTCCGCAGCGATTCGATATCCTGCTCGAGCTCGCTGCGCAGCCCGGTGACGTCCTGCTTCAGCTCATTGCGCACTGTCCGCAGCTCTTGGCTGAGCAGCGTTTGGGCTGCCGCCAGATCGGACTTCGTCGTCAGCGAACTGACCATATCCTGTTCCATCGCGTCGACGACCGCCCTCGCCTTGTCGGTGGGTACATTGATCGACACGAGCGCATCATATAGCGAGTACAAGGCTTTCACGACGGGCCTCTCATATCCCACGGGTCTGGCGGGCGCGATAGTCTGGTGCCAGGCGGGTCGCGGGTGCGGTGGGCTATCTGGCCGGAATGCCGACATATCGCTGCTTTCAGTCGCGCACGAGCGGTCATTGTTTCCAGGCCATTGATTCCGTTGATTATCGGGATTGCGCATGAGGCGAGCGCCTTCGGAGGGCAGTCATGGCGACGGCAAATGCACCACCCGACGCCACCGCAACCGGCCTGTCGAGCGACGAGGCGCGCCGGCGGCTGCAGCGGGACGGCCCGAACGCGGTGCCCGATGCGGCACTGCACCCGTTGCGCCGTGCGCTGCGCAAATTCTGGGCGCCCGTTCCATGGATGCTCGAAGCGGCGATTGTGCTCGAACTGGCGCTCGGCAAGTACGTCGAAGGCGCCATCATTGCAGCGCTATTGGTGTTCAACGCGGCACTGGGCTTCTTTCAGGAGAGCCGTGCCCAGGCAACGCTCACCGCGCTGAAGTCACGCCTGGCGCTCAATGCGTCCGTGCGTCGCGACGGCGCCTGGAAAGCGATACCCGCGTCCGAGCTGGTGGCGGGCGACCTGGTGAAGCTGTCCCTCGGGGGCGTGGTCGCGGCAGATGTGAGGCTCACAGGGGGTGAGGTTCTGCTCGATCAATCCATGCTCACGGGAGAATCGATCCCCATCGAAGCGGGTGCGGGCGTAGCGACCTTCGCTGGTGCGCTGGTACGGCGGGGCGAGGCCGTGGCGGAAGTCACGGCAACCGGTGCACGCACGAAGTTCGGCCGCACCGCAGCGCTCGTGCGTACCGCGCATGGCGTCAGCTCGCAGCAAAAGGCGGTGTTGCGCGTGGTGCGCAACCTCGCCGTGTGCAACGGCGTCATCATCCTGCTGCTGGTGGGCTATGCCTGCTTGCTGAGGATGCCGTTGGGCGAGATCGTACCCCTGGTCCTGACCGCGATACTGGCCTCGATACCCGTCGCGCTGCCGGCCACCTTCACCGTCGCGGCGGCCATCGGCGCGCGCAGCCTGGCGAAGCTCGGAGTCTTGCTGACGCGCCTGTCCGCAGTGGATGAAGCGGCCACCACCGATGTCCTGTGCGCGGACAAGACTGGCACGCTGACCCAGAACGCGTTGACGGTGGCGAGCGTGCGTCCCATGCCCGGATTTGACGAGGCGCACCTGTTGGCACTGGCTGCCGTTGCCAGTTCGGACGGGGGGCAGGATCCGGTGGATGGTGCAATTCGCGCCGCCGCAGCGCAAAAGACGGCATCCGATGCGCCCAAACTTGCCAGCTTCGTGCCTTTTGATCCGGCGAAGAAGATGGCCGAGGCCAGCGCTACGGATTCGAGCGGGGCTACGCAACGCATCGTGAAAGGGGCGTTTGCCGTGATCGCAAGCCTGGTCGAGACCTCGCCGGACACGGCGGCGGCAGCGAAGGCGCTCGAGGATCAGGGCATGCGCGTGCTGGCGGTCGCGGCCGGGGCGCCGAGCTCGATGCACCTGATCGGGCTCGTGGCCTTGAGCGATCCGCCGCGCGCCGACTCGGCCGCGCTGGTCGCCGAACTGAAGCGGCTGGGCGTGCGCACCGTGATGATCACGGGAGATGCACCGGCGACGGCCGCGATCGTGGCACGAGCGGTGGGATTGGAGGGAGCCGTGTGTCCGCCCGGACCGATCCCGGATAGCGTTCAGCCAGAGCAATTTGCGGTGTACGCCGGCGTGCTGCCGGAAGACAAGTACCAGATCGTCAAGGCGTTCCAGAAGGCCGGGCACACGGTCGGAATGTGCGGTGACGGCGCCAACGACGCGCCGGCGCTGCGTCAGGCCCAGATCGGGATTGCCGTCTCGACGGCAACCGACGTTGCCAAGTCGGCCGCCGGAATGGTGCTCACGAAGCCCGGACTCGGCGGCATCGTCGCGGCGGTGAAGGAGGGGCGCGTGACCTTTCAGCGCATCCTCACCTACACCTTGAACTCGCTGACCAAGAAGATCGTGCAGGTGCTGTTTCTCGCGGTCGGGCTGCTCATGACCGGGCATGCGATCCTGACGCCGCTGCTCATGGTCCTGATCATGATCACGGGCGATTTCCTCGGCATGTCATTGACGACCGATAACGTGCAGGGCTCGCTCCATCCCAATTCCTGGCAGATCGGGCACCTCACGGTTGCCGGCCTCGTGATGGGTCTGGGTGAGCTGTTGTTTTGCAGCGCAGTACTGGTGTTTGGTGCCCATCGGATGCGCTACGACATCGACACGCTACGGACCCTCGCCTTCGTGGTCATCGTCTTCGGCAATCAGGCGACGACGTATAACAATCGCGCACGCCGACGGCTATGGGCCTCTCGCCCCAGCCTGTGGTTGGCTGCCTCGTCCGTACTCGACGTCGCAATCGCATCGACATTGGCGCTCGGCGGAGTGGCCATGACTCCCCTGCCGCTCTGGCTGGTCGCCGCGACGCTTGCAGCGGCGGCTGCCTTCGCGCTGCTGCTCGATTTGATCAAGGTTCCGATATTCGCGCGCCTCGGCTTTGCACCCACCCTGAACTCCCCTAAATAGTCGGTCCCGTCCCGGCTTGAGAAAGCACTTTAAGTACAACCGCCAGGACACGGATCACGAAGTCATCCCTTCGTCATGGGGTGGCCACGCCGCTGTCACAGTGCCGGCGCACGCTGCAGCGCAATTCTGGCAGCGCAGGATACGCAGCATGGACGGCAGCTCTCGAGCCCACCTCCACGTCCGCAGTGCCTTCGTCTCCGACATCCACCTGGGCTCGCGCGAGTGCCGCGCCGAACTGATCCTCGACTTCCTTCGCACCGTCCACATGGACCAGCTGTTCCTGATCGGCGATATCGTCGATGTCTGGAGCCTGAAACGCGGCTTCTACTGGCCGCAGATGCACAACGACGTGCTGCGCACCATCCTCGGCAAGACCAAGCACGGCACGCGCGTGATCTACGTGCCCGGCAACCACGATGAACAGATGCGTGACTTCTGCGGCACGGTGTTCGGCAATCTCGAGATCCACCGCGAGTACGTGCACACCACCGCGCGCAACCTGAAGCTGCTGCTCATGCACGGCGACGAGTTCGACGGCGCCGTGAAATTCCCGCGCTGGCTGCACCTGCTCGGCTCCAGCCTCTATGACGTCACGCTCGGCGCCAACCGCTGCGTCAACAGCCTGCGCCGCCGCTTCGGCTATCCGTACTGGTCGCTGGCTGGCTACCTGAAGGGCAAGGTCGGCAATGCGCGCCGCTATGTTCAGGAGTTCGAACGCGCCGCGGCGCACGCCGCGCGCCGGCGCGGACTGGACGGCATCGTCTGCGGCCATATCCACCGCCCCGAGATCGCCACGCACGGCGACGTGCTCTACTGCAACGACGGGGACTGGGTCGACAGCTGCTCGGCACTGATCGAAGACCGCAGCGGCGAGCTGGAACTGTGGCACTGGAAGCAGGCTAGCGGCGCGCCCGCTGCCTTCGACCGTGCCCGGGCAATTCCGCGGGCGGCCTGAGTACGACCCCCCGCGCGACGACCAGGCGGCCGCGAGGCATCAGATAACTATGACATTACCGCCGTAGGCGGCGAGCGCGCGATCGGCGGTCAGGAAGTGCAGCGGTTCGGCCAGAGATTGGGCGATGAGGAGCCGGTCGAAGGGATCGGTGTGGTGTGGCAGCAGCTTCCCGACCGCGGCGGCGTGGTGAGCGGTGACCGGAAGTTCGATGAAGCCGCTGGCATCGATGGCGGTCGCCAGTTGCTCGGCGTCGCCTTCCATCTGCCCGAGGCGGGTCTTGATGGCGATCTCCCAAATCGATGCGGCGGAGATGTATACGGAGTCCGCGCCGGTGATGGTGTCGCGGGCGGCCTTCCTCAGGCTCGAGCTTCCCGTGAGGGACCAGAGGAAGACGTGGGTGTCGAGGAGCAGATTCACCTGCGCCCTTCGAACTGCGCGAGAACCTCCTCGGGCAGCGGGGCATCGAAGTCCTTCCCGATCTTCACCTTGCCTTTGAGGAGGCCGAATCGAATTTTACGCCTCGACTCCGTGAGGCGGGTCAAGCGGGCGACGGGCTTCCCGGCGCGGGCGATGATCACGTCGGTGCCGGCGGCGGCCTGGTCGACGAGCTTGGAAAGCTGCGTCTTCGCCTCGTAAAGGTTGATCGTCGGCATGTCCGGCCTCAGGTCCGTCTATGCATTAGACCAAGTCTAGTCTATTTCTCCAGACCTGTCGAGAACGCACCGCGGCGCATGCCGCGTCGGCGAAGTCAATCGGATTCCCCGCGGCATTGGCGGAGGTCACTACTTCGGCGTCCGCTTCCGCGGAGCGCTCGCCGAACGCGAGAATGCGGTGCGCGAACAGGGCTACCAGCTCCTGGTCAATCACCTTGCGCAGCTCCTTGCGCCGTCTGCCCGCAGGAAACGCCGCCACGCCGGTCTGTTGGCGCGCCGTCGCAGGGCCAGACATGCCCCGAGCACCAGCAGCGTCCACGCATCGAACGCGCCGCCCCCACCCTTGCTGCTGGTGCCGGAGATGCCGCCGGCGCTGACGTCCGCCCCGCTGCTGTTGGCGACTCCGCCGCTGCTCGAGCTGGCGCCGCTGGAGCTGCCGGCAGGGGCGCTCAGGTTCACGGCTGCCGTACCGGGCGGCGCCAGCGGGTCCGCGGCCGACTGCGCCGTGACGGTCACGGCAGCCGGCGCGGGCAGAGCTGCCGGTGCGAGGTACATACCGGTCGCCGATACCGTCCCGACGGTGTCATTGCCTCCGGGAATGCCGTTGACGAGCCAGCTGACGTTCTGGTTGCCGGTGTTCGCCACGGTGGCGATGAAGGGTTGCGAGGCTCCGGTCAGCACGCTCGCGGAGGACGGTTGCACCGTGACGATCGCGTGCGCGATGGTGACGGTGGCGGTGCCGCTGCGGGTCGGGTCCGCGGCCGGCACGGCGCTCACCGTGACGGGCCCGGATCCGGGAATCTGCGTCGGCGCCGTATAGAGTCCGGCGCCGGAGATCGTGCCGGTCGTGGCGGTGCCGCCCGGCACGCCATTGACCTGCCAGCTCACGGCGCCATTCGCGCTGTTGCTGACGGTCGCGGTGAACGCCTGCGTGCCGGAGCCGGGCAGCAGCGTCGCGCTGGCCGGCGTGACGCTGACCGCGACCGGTGGGGTCAGGGTGAGGCCCGTGAAGCCGGAAGCGGCGGGGTCCGCCACCGACACGGCGGTGACCGTGACCACGGGATTCGCGGGCACGTTGGCAGGGGGCGTGTAGACCCCGGCTGCGGAGATCCGGCCGTTCGTGGCATTGCCACCGGTCACGCCATTGACCTGCCAGGTCACCGCGCCATTGGCGGTGCCGGTCAGCGCCGCCTGAAAAGTCTGCGTGCCGACGCCCGCCTGCACCGATGGCCCGGTCGGGACTGACCGTGACCGTCACCGGCAATGAGGGCGTGAGCGGCGCCAGGCACGGGCTGTTGCCGGCGCTGGCCGGCGCGCTGCTGGTCGCGGCCGAGGACGTCACGACGACCTGCGCCGTGTCGATCGCGCCGAGATTGTCCGTCACGACGAGCTGCAGCGTGACGCTGCCGGAGCCGGGCGCCTGCAGTCGCAGGTGCGAGCCGTTCGCCCCGTTCAGCGACGCGCTGCCGCTGACCACCGACCACGCAAAGCCCGCGATGCTGCGCCCGCAGGCCGCCGCACTGGTGCTCGCATCGAGCGTGATCCGCTTGCCGGCGCTGACGCTGGGCGGCAGGCTGACCGCGGCGATCGGCCGCTGCGCCTGCTGGACCGCGCCGAGCGCATTGGCCATGCCGGCGCCGCAGGTCGCGGTGGTGCAGTTGCACTCGATGTCCTGGGAGTTGTCGCTCGCGGAACTCGGGACATGGCACATCGGCGCGGCGCTGTTGACGGGGAAAGGGCTGCTTGCGCCCTGCTGCAGGCGCGCGATCAGCTGCGCGGGGCTCAGGTTCGCATTGACCGACAGCATCAGCCCGGCGATGCCCGAGACCATCGGGGCCGAGAAGCTGGTGCCGAGATTGGTGTTGTAGGCATCGGTGTAGCCGTTCTGTGCCGGCGTCGTGGTGCCGAGATTGACGGTGGTGTCGATCGAGTACAGGCACGGACCGCTCGCATTCACGCAGTTGCCGGCCGGCGCGCTGATCGCCACCTCGGGGCCGAGATTGCTGAAGCCGACCTTGGTGCCGACCTGGCGCAGCCCGGCGACCGCCGCGACGCCGTGGCAGTTGGCCGGTGTCGCGACCGGGCCGCCATCGTTGCCGGCCGAGGCCACGACCAGTACGCCCTGCTGCAGCAGCTGGTTGATGACCTGCTGGTAGGACTGCGGGCAGGAACCGGTGCCACCCAGGCTCATGTTGATGATCCGGGCCGGATACGGATTGACCGGATAGCCGGCGACCGGAATCCCGGCGGCCCACAGCATCGCGGTCTCGATATCCGAGTCCGAGCCGCCGCACTTGCCGAGCACGCGCACCTGCAGCAGCCATCCGCTCCAGGTCATCCCGGCGATGCCGACGCCATTGTTGCCGAGCGCACCGAGTACGCCCGAAACGCGGGTGCCATGCCAGGAACTGCTGCCGGCCGTACAGCTGGTATCGGCGTTGAACGGCGCGACTGGCCAGGTCGGCGGCGGTCACCCAGTCGCCCGGATCCGAGGCATCGGCATTCGGGCCGCTGGATTCGTTGCCAGCCGCGACGCTGCTGATGAAGTCATAGCCCGGCAGCAGCCGTCCACCCGCCCCGGCGCGCAGCAGGTCGGGATGATCGAAGCGTACGCCGGTGTCGAGATCCGCAATCACGAGGCCGGGGCTGCCGGTCGTGATGTCCCAGGCATCGACGGCATCGGTCGCGCTCGGCGCCGGTGCGGCCGGATTCGCGTCCGGGTTCTGCAGGTACCACTGACCGGTGGCCTGTGCGCTCGCGACGAACAGCGGGTCATCGGGCAGCACGTGCGCATGGCGCCTCTGGTCCGGCTCCGCGTACTCGACTTCCGGATCGGCACGCAGTCGGGCCAGGGCCTGTGCGGCCGACTCCCCGGCTGCGGGGTTCACGAACTCGACCGCATGCAGCCCATCGAGGATGGCGTGCGCGCGCCGCACGCCCAGGTTCAGGCGTCCGCCGAGCGCCAGCACCTCCGGGCTCGGCGCGCTGACCGAAGGCGCGGCACCGCCATGGCGGAATTTCACGATCACCGGGATCCCCGGCGGCGACGCCGGCAGACTCTGTGCGATGGCATGGACAGGCAGCAGGCTCAGCAGCGCCAGCGCCAGGCCCGCGAAGGGCCTCGCCTCAGGACTTACCATAATCCGTGCCCATTCCGACCCATGAAAGCCCGCTTGCGGGATCGACGGGTGACGATACTGGGAACGCGCAATGCGCGGCGTGACCGGCCGCAAGGTAACGGCGCCGGCCCCTCGCCCCGCGGTCAACCCCAGATCAATCCAGGGTCACGCCGCGGGAATCAGAACAGCTCGTGAACCGGGAGTTGCAGCGCGGGAAAGGTCAGCGGACTCAAGGACTCCGAGGGACCGCAGGCCTGGGTGGAGTGATAGCCCGCCTCGCGGGGCTCGCGATGGACATGGACGCGGTGCCCGTTGAGGTCCACGACCCAGTACTCGCCGATGCCGTGCCGCGCGTACAGGGCTCGCTTGACCCCCAGATCGAACGCCAGCGAACTGTCGGAGACTTCGATCAGCAGCAGCACATCGGCAGCCGCGGGATGCTGGCCGCGGTAGAAATCCTCGCGCCGCCGCAGCAGCATCAGGTCGGGCTCGGACTCCGAGAAGTCCCCAAGCACCACAGGACCCCCAACGCTGATCGTGGCTGCGCGCGCAAGGCCGAGGCTCAGCCACTCGTTAAGCCGGGCGGTCGTCGCCGTATGCGGCGTGCCGACGGGCGACATCTCGAGGATCTCCCCTTCGATCAGTTCGACGCGGTCGTACTCGGTCAATACGCCCGCGGCCACCATCTTGTGGTAGCGATCGATGGAGAAGCGCATGCGGCTGGGAAGGAAGACGGCGCTCATGCATCAAGCGTCGCGCCAAGCATCGGCAGAGTCAACTCGGCAAATTCGACCAAGACATGCCAATACGCGCGCCCTGCCGCCACTGGCAGCGCGCGCTCACAGCCGCAGCTGCCCCTGCGACTGCAGGTACCACTGGTAGGTCGCCGCGAGCCCGGCCTTGAGTGCGATCTTCGGCTGCCAGCCGAGCGCCGTCATTCTCGTGGTGTCGAGCAGCTTGCGTGGCGTGCCGTCCGGCTTCGTGGGATCGAAGCGCAGCGTGCCCTGGAACCCCACCACGCCGGAAATCAGGTGCGCGAGCTCGCCGATGCTGATGTCCTGGCCCCAGCCGACGTTGATCGGCCGTTCGTCGCTGTACTCGCGCATCAGGAACACGCAGGCCTCGGCCAGGTCATCGACGTGCAGGAACTCGCGCCGTGCCGTGCCGGTGCCCCAGACGTCCACGTGCGCGGCGCCGCGTACCCGCGCCTCGTGGCACTTGCGCAGCAGTGCGGGCAGCACGTGCGAACCGACCAGCTCGAAATTATCGCCCGGACCGTAGAGGTTGGTCGGCATCGCGCAGATCGCGTCGAAGCCGTACTCGCGCCGGTAGGCCTGGCAGAGCTTGAGGCCGGCGATCTTCGCGATGGCGTACCACTCGTTGGTCGGCTCGAGCGGGCCGGTCAGCAGGCACTCCTCGGGCATCGGCTGCGGCGCGTGCTTCGGGTAGATGCAGCTCGAGCCGAGGAACAGCAGCTTGCGCGTGCCGTGGCGGTGGGCTGCCGCGATCACATGGTTCTGGACCTCGAGGTTATCGAGCAGGAACTGCGCGGGCTGGCTGCGGTTGGCCTCGATGCCACCGACCTTCGCGGCCGCGAGGAACACGTACTCGGGCCGGTGCTCCGCAAAGAACTGGTCCACCGCCGCCTGCGATCGCAGGTCGAGCTCGGCGCGCGTGCGCAGCAGCAGCCGGCTCGCGCCCAGCGCGCGCAGCCGCCGCACCAGCGCGGATCCGACCAGGCCCTGGTGCCCGGCCACGAAGATCGTTGAATCGAGCACCGCGCCGACCCTACTCGTGGTGCTGGTAGGTCCTGAAGCCTTCGCGCGCGATCAGCGCATCGCGGCGGGCGAGCTCCAGGTCCGCCGCGACCATCTCGGCGATCAGCGTCTCGAACGCAATCTCCGCCTTCCACCCAAGCTGGCGCTGCGCCTTGTCCGGGCACCCGAGCAGCGTGTCGACCTCGGTCGGCCGGAAGTAGCGCGGATCGATCTTCACGATCGTGCGGCCAGTGCGCGTATCGACGCCGTGCTCGGCGACGCCCTCGCCGCGCCACACCAGGCGCATGCCGAGCAGCTCCGCGGTGCGCTCGACGAACTCGCGCACCGAGTGCTGCTCGCCGGTCGCGATCACGTAGTCCTCGGGCGTGTCCTGCTGCAGCATCAGCCACTGCGCCCGCACGTAGTCGCGCGCGTGGCCCCAGTCGCGCAGCGAATCGAGGTTGCCGAGGAACAGGCACTGCTCGAGGCCCTCGGCGATGCGCGCGAGGCCGCGCGTGATCTTGCGCGTCACGAAGGTCTCGCCGCGCAGCGGCGACTCGTGGTTGAACAGGATGCCGTTGCACGCGTAGAGGCCGTAGGCCTCGCGGTAGTTGACGGTGATCCAGTACGCGTAGACCTTTGCAACCCCGTACGGCGAGCGCGGGTAGAACGGCGTGGTCTCGCGCTGCGGGATCTCCTGCACCTTGCCGAACATCTCGGAGGTCGAGGCCTGGTAGAAGCGCGTGCGGGCGCCGAGACCCAGGATCCGGATCGCCTCGAGCACCCGCAGCGCCCCGAGCGCATCGGAATTGGCCGTGTACTCCGGGGTCTCGAACGACACCCCGACGTGGCTCTGGGCCGCGAGGTTGTAGATCTCGTCCGGCTGCACCTGCTGGATGATGCGGATCAGGTTGGTCGAATCCGTCAGGTCCCCGTAGTGCAGGTGCAGGCGCACGCCGCGCTCGTGCGGGTCCTGGTACAGGTGATCGATGCGGTCGGTGTTGAACGAGGAGGCCCGGCGCTTGATGCCGTGGACCTCGTAGTCCTTAGAGAGCAGGAATTCGGCGAGATACGCGCCATCCTGGCCGGTGATGCCCGTGATCAACGCTTTCTTCATGCGCCCTCAATCCCGTAGTCCGCAGCCGGCTAGCATCGCGCGCCGGCGCCGCAACTTCAAGCCGGCGAGCAGGCTCAAGGCCAGCAGCAACTGCGGTGTGATCGCACCGCCGCCGCTCTTGCTGCCGCTGCCACTGCCGCCTCCGCTGCTGCTCGAGGACGACGAGGAGGGATTCACGGTGACGGTCTGCGGCGCGGACGGTCCGCCCGCTCCGGTGCAGATCAGCGTGTAGCTCGTGGTCTGGGTAATCGCGCCGACATTGACCATGTTGCCCGACACCGGCTGGGCGCCGCTCCAGCCTCCGGAGGCCGCACAGCCGGTTGCATTGGTCGAAGTCCACGACAACGTGACGTCCTGGGCGCCGCCCACGCTCACGGCCCCGGGGGTCAAGGTTACCGTCGGTACGAGGCCGGCCTCGAGCCCGTACAGGCCGTAGTGCACCGTCGCGCCGTCCTGCGCGAGCACGTTGAGCACGTAGCTGCCGGCGGCGGGGGCGCTGAACGTGAAGGTACCGCTGCCGCCCACTCCGGCCCCGCCCGTCGTGACCTGGCCTATCTGGGCATTGCCCTGCGTCCCGAGTACCGACAGGCTGCTGAACGCCGCCGGGAATCCCAGATCAGTGAGCGTCACGCCGTAGGTTCCCGCCGTCTGCACGTACAGCGGGATCGCATTGAACAGCGACCCGACCGCCTGCGTGGCCTGGAATGCGTTGGGTCCGGAGCCCGGCTCCACCGCGAGCCCGAGCAGGCCGTTGCTGGTATTGGAGGCCGGCACCGGAAACACCATCAGGTTGACGGCGCCGGCGACGGTGGGTGTGAAGTTCAGATTCACCGACGCGGGATTCGACGCGTGTTGCGATGCCAGCAGCACGCCCTGCTGGAACACGAGAGATTCCTGTGCCGTCATCGCATTCGGAAACATGAAATCATGGACCGCGAGCGTGTAGGGGCTGTTCGCGGTGAGCCCGGGGAGCGCTGGAACCTGAAAGCCGTAGCCGTAGTGGCTGCCATCCACCACCGGTTCGGCGATGTCGGCGAGCGTGGTCGTCACGCCATTGACCGGCTCGGACACGTAGGCCGCCCAGCCGCTCTGGCCGGTGGAAGCGTTGGGCGTCGCGGCGACATACAGCTGGGCCTGCCCGGCCGCCGTTGCGGTAAAGCTGTAGGGGTTCACTCCCGATGGTCCGGTGACCGTGGACAGCAGCGGAGTGCTGGAGCCGGCCTGCGTCACGATGGCCTTCAGGCTCCCGAGCGGCTTGACCAGGCTCAACGCGGGATTCTGCGCGATATCCTTGAGCGCGACCGACACCGTACCCGCCGCCGGCATGTTGAAGTTCGTCGGCGCCGGCAATTCGCCGACCGGTACGGTCTCGATCAGGACGGTCGCCGGCGAGCCGGCGCCGGCGCCGGAACCGCCAATGGAAAGCCCGTACAGACCGGCCAGCGTGACGGGGTCGGCCTGCGCATAGGCGTAGAACGTATAGGTGTCGGCCGCCAGCATCGCGCTGGTCGGACCACCCGGCGAGCTCAACACCGGCAAGCTCTGGGAATTCAGCACCAGCACCTGGGGTGCGGCACTGAGCGCGGCGGGAAACGCGAAATCCGTCACGCTCAGCGTGTAGTTGCCCGCTATGTCCACCGTGAACGTGCCCTGCATGCCCGACTGTCCGGTGCCCGGAGTCGAAGGCGGCGCAATCACATCGTGGTCATAGAGCACGTTGTTGCCGCCGGCCGCGGGCGTCAGCTGCACGTCGAAGGTGCCGCCGAACGAGCTGGCGGCCGCGGCGACCTGCACCTGCGCGAAATACGAGCCGGCGGCCAGCGTGATGGTCTCGCTGGTCTGCTTCGTTCCGGACGGCAGGCTCAGCGTCGCGAACGACTGCGTCGAGCTGACCAGCGCGACGCTCAACGAGGCGAGCGCCGATGGCTCCTGCTCGTCGATCAGCGTCAGCGTGTAGCTGCCGGTGGTCGGGACCGTGAAGGCGACCGGTGCCTTGACCGGATTCGCCGCGACACTCGCATCGGGCACCAGGGTCACCTGGTTGGGCAGCGGCGCGCTCGCGTAGGCCGCCGGCAGCAGCAGCAGCGTCAGGAGTCCGAGCGCCGCCTGGAGGCGGATCAGCGGATGCATGGGCGTGTCCCTCGAGTGGTCGTCCGTGTCAGCCCACGGAACCGGATTTCTTGAGCTGCGCGAGCGTGGCGCGCGCCTCGTCGAGACCGGAGAACGGCTTGTTCGCATCCACGGCCGCTTCGAGGTTGCGTTCGGCGGCCTGGGCCTCGCCGCTCTTGAGCTGCGCCATGCCGAGGTGGTAGCGGAACTCGGGAGCATCCGGAGCCTTGTCGACGGCCTGCTGCAGCAGGGATTCGGCGCCGTGGAAATCGCCGTTCTTGAATTTGACCCAGCCGCGCGTATCCATGACGCTGACGGCCGATGAACTCGCGAGCTGGTCCGCGAGCTTCTGCGCGCGCGCGAGGCTGGCCGCGTCATTCTTGTACGTGACCAGCACCATGGCCAGATTGTTGGCCGCGTAGGCCGCGGTGGGGGTCTTGTCGAGGATGCCCTGGTAGAGCCCGATCGCCTCATCGGTGTGTCCCGATCCGACGTAGATGCTCGCCAGCTCGGTCACGAGGCCTTCGGCCGCCTGCACCTTGCCGATCCCCTGCTGCAACGTGCTGATCGCCGCCTCCGGGTGCTTGGCGCGCAGCTGCACCAGCGCCAGGCCCGAGTACCCGTCGGGCCAGGCAGGAAACGCCTTGATCGTGTCCTGATAGGCGGCGATCGACGCGTCGATCTGGCCCTGCACCAGCAGCAGCTCGGCCTTGATGCGCAGCGCCACCGGGTTGGTCGCCGACTTCGCGAGCGCCGCGGTCACGTGCGCCATCGCGGCGGCGGGCTGCTTGCGGTCCATCTCGAGCCGCACCAGCGCCGCCACCGGCTCACCGGCATTCGGCGCCAGCTGCAGCGCCTGCTGGTAGTCCTTGACCGCCAGGTCGGGCTTGGAGAGGGCCTGATCGACCAGCCCCGCCAGATAGAAGCCGAGCCCCTGGTCCGGATGCGTCTGCTGGATCGTCATCGCCGTGGTGCGCGCCTCGTCGTAGTGCTTCTGCGCCGCCTGCACCCGGAACAGCGCCTCCTGCACCACGACGTCGTTCGGACTCTCCTTCGCCAGGGCGTCGAGCAGCGGCGCGGCCTGGTCGAGCTTGTTGGCGCCGAGCAGCACCTGGGCGAGATCGAGCCGGCTGCCGAAGTCCTTCGGCGCGATCTGCACCGCGCCGCGCAGGGTCTCCTCGGCCAGGTCGTTCTCGTCGTTGCGCTGGTAGGCGCGCGCGAGCGTGCGCATCACCGGCAGCGCGTTCGGCTGGTCGCGCAGCACCGCGCGCAGATCGGTGATCGCCGCGGTCGTGTCACCACGGGCAAGGGCCATGTTGCCGCGCAGGTTCAGCGCGGCATTGTCGCGCGGGTTCTGCTTCAGCACTTCATCGATCAGTGCGCTGGTGCCGGCCATGTCGTTGCGGCTCAGCAGCAGCGCGGCGAGCTGGTCGCGCGCCGTCAATCCGTCGGGCTGCACGCCCGCGTGCGCGATCACCGCGCGGTAGGCCGCCTCGGCGCGATCGGCGACGCCGACGCGCGCCAGCGCGTCGCCGACCCCTAAGCGCAGCTTGTCGTCGTTCGGCGCGGCCGCGAGCATCCGGTCGGCCTCCGCGGTGGCCTGCTCGCGCCCGCGCTGGGACGCCAGGAACTCGATCAGCTGCAGCTTGGGCTCCGGGTTCGCGCTCGCGCTGGCGACCGCGTCGCGCAGCGTCTTCTCGGCAGCATCGACATTCTTCTGCTGCAGGTAGAAGCGCACCAGGATGTAGCGGTGGCGCAGCACGGTCGGCTCGAGCGCGATGACCTGCTTGAGCTCCCCCTCGGCGAGATCCGGGTGCTGCTGCGCGACGTAGAGGTCCGCGAGGATCGTGTGCAGCTCGGAATTGTTCGGCTGCGTGGCGAGGCCCGCCTTCACGACGCCGACCGCCTGGTCGAGCTGGCCGCGGTTCTTGTACAGCGAGGCGAGCAGCGCGATCGCATACTGGTCGTTGGGCGCCAGCTGGTTCGCGCTCTGCGCATCGGCGAGCGCGCCGTCGGCCTGGCCGAGCTGCGCGCGCGCGGCGCCGCGGGCCGTCAGCAGCTGCGGGTTCTTCGGATCGGTGGTGAGCCCCGGCTCGACCAGTTCGAGCGCCCGGTCCGCGAGACCCCCGTACAGGAACAGCCGCGCGAGTGAGGCGCGGGCCGAGGCCTGTTTCGGATCCTCGGTGATCGCCGCCTGGTAATTCCCGATCGCGCCACGCACGTCGCCGAGCTTCTCGGCCACCTGGCCCAGCAGGTAGCGCACGTTCGCGTCCTTCGGGTCGATCTGGGCGGCATTGCTGAACTCGACGCGGGCCTTGTCGTAGTTGCCGGCCGCGAGGTACTGCTGCCCGTGCTGGATGTACCCGGCCTTGCGCGATTGTGCGCTGCCGCACGCGGCGAGCAGCGTCGTCGCGAGGACGACTCCTAGAGCCAGGGAAGAGCGCAGGCGGCTGTTCATGCGGGAGATTCTCTGGAGGTGTGCCCTTGGGGCCGGTACAGGATCGCTGCCGGCACCAGGCGAAGATGATACGAGCTTAAGGCGCGCAAGTGACTGCGATGTGACACTCGTCACACACGAGTCGCGGCCGGCACCATTAAGTCAAACAAACGCGCGCACCACGAGGCCGATCAGGAACACCGCGGCCGAGCCGCTGACCCAGCGCCAGCGCGGCCCGGCCGTCAGCGTCAGTGCCTCGAGCGCATAGAACAGCAGCACCAGCTCGGCGATCGTCAATCCCAGCGAGCGGGCGCTCGCGATCGAGTCCGGCAGGTTCGGCACCGTCACGACGATCAGCAGCACCAGGATATCCAGCGGCGTGAGGCGGAAGGGCTGGTTGCGGGCGCTGCGCAGCGAGATCACCATCGCGAGCGCGAGCACCGGGAACACGATCAGTTCGAAGCGCTGCGGATGCAGGCCGGCGACCCCGCCGGCCTGCCCGAAGCCATCACCGAGCCCGTGCTTGCTGACGAACAGCGCAAGCGCCGCGCACGAGTACAGCGCGAGCCGGTCGGTCCAGCCGGCATCCGGCCGGTCGCGGCCGAAGTACAGGCCGCCGCACAGCACGGCCGCCAGCGCCACGGCCAGCAGCTGCACGTCGCGCGACGCGAGCGCACCGGTCGCGAGCACCCACAGCGCATAGAGGGCGAGCGCCGCGGCGAGGGTCGAGCTGCCGACCGTGCGGATCAGCTGCGCCGAAGCCGCCGACGGGGCCTGCGGCACGCGCGCGAGCACCAGCGTATCGGTCGGCACCACGCCGGGCCGCACCTGCACACCGGCGAACTGTGCGAGCCGCAGCGTCACCAGCGTGAGCAGCGCGAAGCCGCCGAAGAACATTCCAACCTCCAGGTCGGAGTCGTAGCGCAGGTACCAGGCCGCGACGAACAGCATGGCCTGCAGCAGATACAGCACGCTGACCGCCTCCCAGTGCTCGAAGTTCAGCGTCAGCAGCCGGTGATGGATATGACGCCGGTCCGCGAGGAACGGCGAGCGGCCCACCAGCAGGCGTACGCTCATGACCATGAGGGTGTCGATGATGGGCATTCCGAGCAACAGCAATGGCAGCGCGGTGCTCAAGGGTGTCTGCGTGTCCTGGGTCAGCAGCAGTACCAGCACCGCCGCGCAGAAGCCGAGCATCTGGCTGCCGGCATCACCCATGAACACGCGGGCCGGGTGCGTATTGAATCGCAGGAAGCCGATCAACGCGCCCACCATCAGCACCGCCACACTGCCCACCATGTTGTTGCCGACCGTGTACGCCATCAGTGCGGTGCCGCACAGACACAGGGTCGCCATGCCACCGGCCAGGCCGTCGAGCCCGTCGGCGAGGTTGAAGGCATTGGTACAGCCGACCAGGAACATGAAGGTCAGTGGCTGCGCGCTCCACCACGGCAGCATCACGCGCTCGGCCAGAGTCAGCGAGCTGATCGACAGTCCGCCCCAGCCCATCATCACCAGCGCGGCGAGCGCCTGGCCCGCGAACTTCGGCGCCGAGCGCAACGGCCTGCGATCGTCCCAGACGCCGAACACGCACAGGATCGCGATGCCGGCCCACAGCGCCTGCGTGATCCGGGTACCCAGGCCCCAGATCAGCAGCACCAGCAGCACCGCGAAGGTCATCGCGATGCCGCCGACGCGCGGCACCGGTGTGGTGTGTACCTTGCGCGCCTCGGGCTGGTCCAGGAATCCGAGCGGCGCCGCCCAGCGCATCAGCAGCGGGATCAGCACCATCGTGAGGCTCATCGCCAGCACGAAACCCAGCAAGGTCTTCATCGCGCGCGATCCTCAGCCCGGTACGTAGCGGTCGAGGCGCGGCGCGATCGCCGCGATGAAACCCTGCAGCTCATGATCGGCATCGGCCACCGAGGTCGTGGCGGAGATCGGGACGATCAGCCGCACCAGCGCGCCATCGGTGCGGTGGCGCGTGACCGCATCGACCAGCAGGTACCACTTGACCAGGTATTCGCTGGTCACGATGCGCCCGCGCTGCTGGAACCAGTAATAGACCAGCTGGCGCTGGTCTCCATACGAGATCAGCGCCCGGTTCACGCGCAGCGGCTGGCCATCGATCTGGATCTGCCCGAGCGCGGTCTGCCGGAAGTCCTCGATGCGCCAGCCGCCGCCGGGCAGGCAGCCCTTCGGCGAATGGGTGGCATTACCGGCGACCTGGTTGTCGTACCACGCGACGTAGAAATTCACCGGGCGCTGGTCGCGCCCGAGATAGTTGGCCATCAGGTAGTCATCGAGCTTCAGCGCGTCCAGGTAGACCGGCTCCATCGCCTCGCGCCGGCCGGACCAGCCGCCGAACTGCAGCGGGAAGCTCGCGAAGCTGTCGCGTGCCGGCACGTGCCCGCTCGGCGCGGGCATCAGGAACGCCGCGCCGCTGAACGCGACCACCAGCGCGCCGGCGCACAGCAGTGGCGCCGGCAGCGCCCGCGCCTGTCGCGGCACCCCGGCGGGCGCCGGCGCGGGCAGCTCGAGGCTGAACAGCTCGCGCCAGGCTCGCCGCTCGCGGCCGATCCGCGACAGCAAGCGGACCACCAGCAGCAGCACGCCGATGCTGAGCATGAACACCATCCAGCCCTGCACCTGGTGCAGCAGCCCCTCGGCCATCGCCGGACCCCAGCGATCGACCATCAGGCCGATCGCAGCGATGCGCAGGCTGTTCATCAGCAGCGTGATCGGGATGCTGGCCAGGAACAGCACGGTCCGCTTCCACCACGACGCGCGATAGAAGCACGCCATCAGGAACGCGAGCGTCATCAGCGGCAGCAGGTAGCGCAGGCCGCTGCAGGCCTCGGCGACCTCCAGCTTGTAGCTGCCGAGGTCGATCACGTTGCCCTCGAGGAACACCGTGATGCCGGCGAGCCGCATCAGCCAGACCCCGAAGCTCGAGGAAATCAGCTGCAGTTCGGAGGACAGGTTGTTGAGCAGGAAGATCGGCAGCGGGATCATGAACACCAGCACGGCCAGCGGCGCGGCCAGGACCCGGAACGCCTGCGCGCCGGCGAGCGCGAGCACGAGACCGGCGAGCATCACCAGCAGCGCGATGTGCTGGATCACGAACAGCGCGGTGAGCCGGCCCGCGATGTCCAGTGCGATGCCGAGCACGACGACGGCCAGTCCCGCCCACGAGCCCTTGAACTCCATGCGCTGCAACGCATCGCGGCGCTGCCAGACCAGGAAGATCGCGATGAACGGGATCAGGTAACCGTGGCTGAACTCGTCCAGGCTCCACTGCCCCCACATGAACACCAGCGCGTTCGCGAACGCGAGCGACAGCACCACGGCGAGACCGGCGAGCAGTCCCAGGGTCCAGACGGGGAAGCGATACAGCGGTGGGTTCACGGCACGGCGCACACTGGGTAGCGAAAGCGGCGGGCAGCATATCCGCGCGCCCGTGAACGGCATGTTACCGCCCGGAATGCATCCCTGTGGACAGTCCCAGGATCGCATCGGCAGCCTGTACCAGGTCCGTCACGACGTAATCTGGTGCCGGCCCGTCCCGCGCCGTCGCGAGCGCCGTCGCGGGCTCGCTCGCGATCAGGATGGTCCGGGCGCCGACCCGGGCCCCGAACTCGACGTCGGAGCGCTTGTCACCGATCACGACCGCCTCGTCAGGCTCGAACCCCAACTCTGCTGCGGCGCGCCAAAAGAGCTCCGAGCCGGGTTTGCGGCACGCGCAGGCCGCCTCGGGGGTGTGCGGGCAGTAGTAGATCGCCGCGAGCGGCGCCCCGGCCTCGCGCATCATCTGCCGGAACCGCGCATGGACCGCCTCGAGCTGCGCCTCGGTGATGAGCCCCCGGCCGATCCCGGACTGGTTGGTGATCAGCACCAGCCGGTGGCCCTGCTGGTGCAGCATGCGCAACCCTTCGGCGGCTCCGGGCAGGAACTCCAGACCGGCCGGGTCGGCCAGGTAGTGGCGATCGACGACGATCGTGCCGTCGCGATCGAGGATGACCATCATGACGGGGCGATCATGAACGGTCTTTGGAGCCGACCCGCTTGAGCGTCTCGGTGGTGCTGTGCCCCGGGACCAGTTCGGCCAGCACGACCCGTCCGCCGCGCTGGCGCACCAGGTCGGCGCCGACCACCTGATCGACGCTGTAGTCCGCGCCCTTGACCAGCACGTCGGGCTCGCAGCGCCTCGATCAGCGCGAGCGGCGTGTCCTCGCCGAAGATCACGACCGCATCGACCGACTTCAGCGACGCCAGCACCGTCGCGCGCGCGACCTCGTTCTGCACCGGCCGCGTCGGCCCCTTGAGCCGGCGGATCGACAGCGTCGGAGTTCAGGCCGACGATCAGCCGGTCGGCGCTGCGCCGCGCCTGGTCGATCAGCGAGATATGGCCGGGATGCAGCAGGTCGAAGCAGCCGTTCGTGAACGCGACTTTGAGGCCCTGCGCGCGCCAGTCGCGCGCGAGCTGCAGCACGTTGTCGAGCGAGAACAGCTTCTGCGTGTTCGGCGCGGCCGTTGAACGGCCGCAGCGCCGCGATGATTTCCCCGGTGGTCACGGTCGCGGTGCCGCGCTTGCCGACGACAATGCCGGCGGCGAGGTTCGCGAGCGTGCAGGCCTCGACGATGTCGCCGCCGGCGGCGAGCCCAAGCGCCATCGCGGCCGCGACCGTGTCGCCGGCGCCGGAGACGTCGAACACCTCGCGCGCGGTGGTGCGCAGGTGCGTCGCCGCGCCCTCCGCCGGCACCACCGACATGCCGTCCTTGCCGCGCGTGACCACCATGCGTGCTGCAGATGCCCTCGGCCAGCACGCGGCGCGCGCCGACCACGACCTCCTCGTCGCGTCAGGCACTCGAAACCACAGGCCTGCTGCAGTTCGTGGCGGTTCGGCGTCAGCACGGTCGCGCCACGGTACTTGGCGAAGGTCTTGGCCTTCGGATCGACGATCACGCTCTTGCCGGCCTGCGCGGCCATCGCGATCGCGGCGGCCACGACGGATTCGCTCAAGACACCCTTGGCGTAGTCGGACAGCAGCACGATGTCGCTCTCCGGCAGCGCGCGCGCGAACTCCGCGAGCACCCGCTGCTGCGCGTCCTGCGGACAGGGCGGAACGGCTCTCGCGATCGGCGCGCATCACCTGCTGCCCGTCCGCGACATAGCGCGTCTTGACGGTGGTCGGCCGCGACGCATCGGTGATGAAGCGCGCCTGAACGCCCGGGACCTGCTCGAGCTGGGTGCGCAGCGACGCCGCCCACGCATCCTCGCCCGACCACGCCGATCAGGATCGCCCGCGCGCCCATCGCGGCGAGGTTGCGGGCCACGTTGCCGGCGCCGCCCGGCATGTCGGCGTAGCGCTCGATGCTGATGACCGGAATCGGCGCCTCCGGCGAGATCCGCTCGACCGCTGCCGTAGACGAAGCGGTCGAGCATCACGTCGCCGAGCACCAGCCCGCGCGCCGGCGCCGAAGCCGGCCAGCACCTCGAGCAGCGCATCGAAGTTCATGCCGAGCCCCAGGCGCTGCTCGAGCGCCTTGCACCAGCATGTGGCCGATCAGGATGTGCAGCTCCTGGATCCGCGCCGTGACCGCCGAGGGCACGGTCACGAGCACGTCGCACAGCGCGGCCCATCCTGCCGCCGGTGCCGCCGGCAAGCCCGATGGTCCTGGCATCCCGGGCGCCTGGCCGCGGCCAGCCCCGCGAGCACGTTCGGGCTGTTGCCCGAGGTCGAGAGGCCGATGCACGACATCGCCGGGGCGCGCCAGCCCCTCGACCTGGCGCGCGAAGATCGCCTCGAACCCCAAGTCGTTGCCGCAGGCGGTCAGCGCCGAGGTGTCGGTCGTCAGCGCGATCGCGGCGATCGGCGGCCCGGTCGGTCTGGTAGCGGATGATCAGCTCGGCGGCGATGTGCTGGCAGTCCGCGGCGCTGCCGCCATTGCCGAACAGCAGCAGCTTGCCGCCCGCGCGCAGGCTCGCCTCGAGCAGCTCGAGGCCGGCCAGGAACGGCGCCCTCGATCATCCCGCGACAGCGCCTCGAAGGCCTGGGCGTGCTCGGCGAGCTCGTCTCGCAGCAGCTCGGCTGCCGCCGGCGGTGCCATCTCGGTCTTGAGCGGATAGGGCATCGTGGTCCTGCCTGGAGTTTCAGCAAGGGCGCCTTTACTATCTGGCGCGCATTATGCCTTCCTTGCCGCCCGATCACGACCTGCCCGCCCGATGTACCTGGTAACGGGCGGCGCCGGCTTCATCGGCTCGAACCTGGTCGCCGCGCTGGCCGAACGCGGCGCACGAAGTCGTGGTCTGCGACTGGCTGCGCCAGGACGAGCGCTGGCGCAACCTCGCGAAGCACGAGATCGCCGGCCTGATCGCCCCGCCGGAGCTGCACCGACTGGCTGCCGGGCAGGCCGGGCAACTGACCGCCGTGCTGCACATGGGCGCGATCAGCGCCACCACCGAGACCGACGTCGATGCGATCGCCGAGCAGAACATCCGCGCGACGCTCGCACTGCTCGAGTGGTGCACCGCGACCGGCACCCGGCTGATCTACGCCTCCTCCGCGGCGACCTATGGCGACGGCAGCGCCGGCTTCGACGACGATTCGACGTCCGGAAGCGCTCGCGCGGCTGCGGCCGCTCAATGCCTACGGCTGGAGCAAGCACGTCGTCGACCGCCGGATCGCGCGCGCTGCGAGCGCAGCGGAGCCCGCTGCCGCCGCAGTGCGTGGGCCTCAAGTTCTTCAACGTCTACGGCCCGAACGAGTACCACAAGGGCAGCATGCAGAGCGTGATCGCCCGGAACTACGCCGCGGTCCAGGCCGGCGAGCCGCTGCGCCTGTTCCGCAGCTACCGGCCCGACTACCCGGACGGCGGCCAGCTGCGCGATTTCATCTACGTGCGCGACTGCGTCGACGTGATGCTGTGGCTGCTGGAGAATCCGAAGGTCTCCGGACTCTTCAACCTCGGCACCGGCAAGGCGCGCAGCTGGCTCGATCTCGGCAACGCGCTGTTCGCGGCCATGGGCAAGGCGCCGAAGATCGAGTTCATCGACATGCCGGAGACGCTCAGGGCGAAGTACCAGTACTACACCGAAGCGAC